>JASIGS010000462.1 GCA_030052355.1 Streptosporangiaceae bacterium
GTGACTTCCCGCTACAATTCCGCCACTTAGCGCTTACCCGGGCGGCGACCCCCGGACCCCCGCGAGGCTGTCCACGGGGGACTAGCTCCCGGGACGGCGCCCGGGGCTGGGGAGATACGCGGGCTGGGGTTGTCCGAACGCGAACCCCCGTAGCCCCGCAGCCATGTGGCAAAGACGGGAACTGGGCTGACCGGACCAGACTGGATGGTCGCGGACAGTGATAAACCTCACGGCCGACCCGCGGGCGCGAATGACACATGATCGGCTTCGAGATAGGTGGTTACTGCCGATGCAGCGTAGCCTGATCGCGTGCAGAATCCCTGGCGCCGCGCCGAGTTGAAATTCGGCGCGGCTGGACGCCTCGCAGTCCTGACCGTGGCGGCCAGCCTGCTCGCCGCCGCGGTCGTGTTGCCCTTCGTCGCCATCGGCGGTATAGCCGTGCGCGACGCGGCGGACACCTTCTACAACCTGCCGGTGGGTTCGCTCGGTACCGCCCCAGCCCGGTCGACCATCTACGACTCAGAGGGTCAGCCGCTCGCTTACTTTTACCCGAACGACATCTACCGGGTGCCGGTCAGCTACAACCAGATAGCCCCGGTCATGCGGAACGCCATCGTGGCCATCGAGGACAACTCGTTCTTCTCGCAGGGGGCGCTCGACCCGCGCGGTACCCTCCGGGCGCTGCTGCACAACTCCGGCGGCGGCGGTCTGCAGGGTGCCTCGACGCTGGCACAGCAGTACGTGAAGAACGTAAGGATCCTGCAGGCCCAGAACCCGGCGGAGGAGCGCGCCGCCTACGCGGACACGCTGCAGCGCAAGCTCCAGGACCTGCGCGTTGCGGCGAACGTTGAGCACGAGATGACCCCCGACCAGCTGCTCGCCGCCTACCTCAACGTCGCCTTCTTCAACAACCACGCGTACGGCATCCAGGTGGCCGCCGAGGTCTACTTCTCCAAGTCGGCATCCCAGCTGACGCTGCCCGAGGCTGCACTGCTCGCCGGGATGGTGCAGGACCCGGGCGAGTACAACCCGCTGGTGCACCCGGATTACGCGACCGCCCGGCGCAACACCGTCCTGGCGACGATGGCGCAGTTGCACTACATCTCGCAGGCCACAGCGAATGCCACCGAGAAGATGCCGCTCGGGCTGGACATGTCCGCCGCGCCGCTGCAGACCGGGTGCTTCAGCCCGCAGGCAACCGAGGCGGCGTTCTTCTGCGACTACGTCCAGCACGTGCTCGAGAACAACTACCCGAAGGTGTGGAGCGCGGTGAACACCACCGGTGGCCTGGCGATCTACACGACGCTGAACATGACGGACCAGGTCGCCGCGCAGGACGCGGTCGACTACGTGGAGCCACCGGGCAACGACACCCTCAACCCCGGCCACAACGCCGACGCGGAAGTCCTGATCCAGCCCGGTACGGGTGACGTCCGCGCGATCGCGATCAACCGCAGGTTCGGCAGCGGGCCGGGAGAGGACGACATCGACTACGCGGTCAATTCCGAGTACGGCGGCGGCGCAGGCGTCCAGACCGGGTCGTCTTCCAAGATCTTCACGCTGATCACCGCGCTGGAGCAGGGCTACCCGCTCGGGCACACGATCACTATCAGGGATCCCATGACGGTCGGGCCCTACTACAACTGCCAGGGCGCACCAACGGAAGACTTCCCTGTCACGAACGCCGAGGCACCCTTCATGGGTCAGGAGACCTGGGAGATGAATCAGGCGCTGGTCGACTCGGTCAACGTCTACTTCGCCAACCTGGAGAAGGAAGTCGGCCTCTGCAACGTGGTCCAGACCGCGGCCAAGATGGGCATGACCAGGGCCGATGGCACGTCTCTGCTGAAGGACGACAAGTCCGGTCCCGACGCGGGACCGTCTGCCGACAACATCCCGAGCTTCACCCTAGGCAGCGAGTACGTGTCACCGATGAGCATGGCAGCCGCGTACGCGTCGGTCGCCGCCAACGGCCGGTACTGCAGCCCGAAGGCGATCACGAAGATCGTCGTTCAGGCGACCGGCAAGACGCTGCTCGCGGTGCGCAACAACTGCCACCGCGATATGCCTGCCGGGGTCGCCGAGGCGGCCAACTACATCCTGCAGGGCGTGCTGACCGTGCCCGGCGCCACTGCCTACGGCCGGGGCATCGGCCGCCCCGCGGCGGCCAAGACCGGAACGGCAAACGCGGGCTACTACGCGGCGTTCGCCGGCTACACGCCCACGCTGGCCGGTTACGTGTCGGTGTTCAACCCGGTGAACCCGACCGGGGCCGGGGCGATGATCGGCGGCAACTCCTGCTACGTCGACCTGACCGGGCCGGACTGCCCCGGCCAGATGTACGGGGACAACGCGCCCGGCGCGACCTGGGAGCTGACCTTCGAACACGCGGCCCTCGGACCGCCAGTCGGGTTCGCCTATCCGCCAGCGTCGTTCTTCGCCCTCGGCAACGGCCTCGGATCTCCGGTCACCGTCGGCCCGAAGAAGAAGAGCGGTAAGGGCGGCCACACCGGCCCACCCGTGCCGCCGACCCGGCCCGGCCACTAGGGGTTACGAGGGGCGCCCTGCCAGGTCCTCAGCCGGCCAGCCGACTGCGGACCATTGCGGCGACCCGGCTGCCTTCGGCCCGGCCTGCCACCCGCGGCGTCAGGACTTTCATCACCTGGCCCATCCCGCCGGGTCCTGAAGCGCCCGTCTCGGCGATCGCGGCTGTCACCATGGCTGCCAGCTCGTCGTCGCCGAGCTGGGCGGGCAGGTACCCGGCCAGGACGTCTTCCTCCGCGCGCTCGGCAGCCGCCTGCTCGGTCCGGCCCGCCTCGGCAAAGGCCGTGGCGGCCTCCCTGCGCCGCTTGGCCTCCCTGCCGAGGACCTTGATTACCTCGTCGTCGGTCAGGTCACGTGCGGCGGTCCCCGAGACCTCCTCGTTCCTAATGGACGTGAGAGCCATCCGCAGGGTGCGCGAACGCGTCTCGTCCCTCGCCTTCATCGCGGTCACGAGGTCGTCGTGGAGCTGCTCCTTGAGTGTCGCCATGGTGCATATCCTGCCGCCTGCGCGACCTGAGCGGGCCGACCGGTCTCCCCGGCATGGCACCATGTGTGGATGCGAGTGCGAACTCTGGTGAACGCGGCAGCCGTGGCCGGCGCCGCCGGGATTGGCTACGCGTCCGTGGTGGAGCGGAACTGGTTTGCGCTGCGGCGCTACGAGGTGCCCGTGCTGCCGGCGGGCTCGCCGCCGCTGCGCGTTCTGCACATCTCGGACGTGCACCTCACCCCGGGCCGCCACCTGCTCATGTCCTGGATGCGCACGCTCGACGGTCTTGAGCCCGACCTGGTGGTCAACACGGGGGACTCGATCGCGCACCCGCAGGCCGTCGGGCCGTTCCTGGCGGCGCTCGGGCCGCTGCTCGACCGGCCGGGTGCATTCGTCTTCGGGTCGAACGACCTCTACTCGCCGGGCTTCAAGAACCCGGCCAGGTACCTCTGGCGGACGAGTGCCGAGGAGCACCGGCGGCATGTCCCCGACCTGCCGTGGGCCGAGCTCGGCGATGGCATGGAGAGCGCGGGCTGGTTCAACGCCAACAACCGGCGCGGCCGGATAAAGCTGGGCGACCTGGATGTCGAGGTCGCGGGCGTGCACGACTCGCATATCGCCAGGGACCGCTACGACCTGATCGCCGGGCCCGCCGACACCGCCGCTGACCTGCGGCTCGGCGTGATGCATTCGCCCGAGCCAGCGGTGCTTGACCAGTTCGCCGCTGACGGCTTCGAGCTGCTCATGGCCGGGCACACCCACGGCGGCCAGATCTGCCTGCCCGGAACCGGCCCGCTCGTCACCAACTGCGGCATATCCCGCGCCCTGGCCGTCGGCCTGCACCGTTACCCCGAAGGTGACCAGGCCAGCACGTCCTGGCTGCACGTGTCCGCGGGCCTCGGTACCTCGCCGTATGCGCCTGTCCGGTTCTTCTGCCGGCCGGAGGCTACGCTGCTCACTCTCGTATCCGGGATCAGCTAGACTTCTCGGGCACGGTCGGCGGGGTGTAGCGCAGCTTGGCAGCGCGCTTCGTTCGGGACGAAGAGGCCGCCGGTTCAAATCCGGCCACCCCGACCAAAAGTCAGAGCCATTTTTCAGTTGTCGCTGTCCACTATCGCGCGCAGGCGATCGACGCCTGGCAGCGGCGGGACGGACAGCAGATCGTACAGCTCGCGATGGTCGACCCGATCTCCCGGGAGGCGCTGCGGCGAGGCCGCCAGCAGGCGCTGTGCAGCTTCTGCAGGCTCGCCCAAGCCGCAGAGCGCAACTGCCTCCATCTCTGCGGTGCGGAAGGGTGTGCAGCGTGTCACGTGGCCTTTAACGCGCGCGAAGCGCTCCCGCGCGGCGGCGGCGTCACCCTTGTGCCACAGGATTGCTGCGGCCCACGTGATGCCCTGTCCCACCTCGTTGGGGGCAAGGTGCTCGGCGGAGTCCAGTTCCGCTAGTGCGCCGTCCAGGTCGCGCATTCGGACCAGCAGGATCCCCCGGTTTTTGTGCGCCTTCGCGTAGCGTGGGTTCAGGGTGATCGCCTGATTGTAGGCGGCTAGCGCATCGGCGTGCCGTCCCAAGGCCGCCAGCGCGTTCCCCCGGTTACTGTGCGCGACGGCGTAGCCAGGGTCCACCGTGATCGCCTGGTCGTAGGCGGCCAGCGCCTCGGCATGCCGACCCAGGTCCGCCAGCGTGAAGCCCCGGTTATTGTGCGCGACGGCGTAGCCAGGGTCCAGCGTGATCGCCTGGTCGTAGGCGGCCAGCGCCTCAGCATGCCGGCCCAGGTCCGCCAGAGCATCCGCCCGGCTGCTGTGCATAACGGCGTTGCCGGGGTCCAGCGTGATCGCCTGGTCGTAGGCGGCTAGCGCATCGGTCTGCCGTCCGAGGGCCGCTAGCTCGTTCCCCCGGTCATTGTGCATAAGGGCGTTGCCGGGGTCCAGTGTGATCGCCTGGTCGAAGGCGGCCAGCGCATCGGCATGCCGGCCCAGGTCCGCCAGCGCGATCCCCCGGTTGTTGTGCATATCGGCGTTGCCGGGTTCCAGCGTGATCGCCTGGTCGAAGGCGGCCAGCGCATCCGCATGCCGGCCCAGGTCCGCCAGCGCCTTCCCCCGGTTACTGTGCATAACGGCGTTGCCGGGGTCCAGCGTGATCGCCTGGTCGTAGGCGGCCAGCGCATCGGCATGCCGGCCCAGGTCCGCCAGCGCGATCCCCCGATTGTTGTACATATCGGCGTTGCCGGGGTCCAGCGTGATCGCCTGGTCGTAGGCGGCTAGCGCATCGGTCTGCCGTCCGAGGGCCGCTAGCTCGTTCCCCCGGTCATTGTGCATAAGGGCG
>JASIGS010000463.1 GCA_030052355.1 Streptosporangiaceae bacterium
CGCTACGCGGGCATCGCGGAACTGCAGGCCGAGTTCGATCGCGGCTTCGAACCTCCTGCGCAGTTCGGCCTCGCCGGCGGTCTCAGCTGCTTCACGCCCAGCAAGCCAGTCATCGAACCTGGTTCCCAACGCCGTCCCCTTCGCCGACATCCCATGGCTTCGTCGGTCTTCCTATACGCTTTAGCGTATCGCACGGACCGTGATTTCTGTCTCCTAGTGGTGCCTTCCAGCGCGCTGGGACTCGTCGCCCAGCGCCTTGCCGTACTCAGTCTCTACAACGTCCAGGCCGCGCCGAGTGAGCACGAGCCGGACTGCCGCGGCGAGGGCGGCTCGCTTCTGCGGCAATAGCTGGTCGGCCCATTCACGGCAGGGCTCACGCCCCCGCTCGTCGAAGTAGTGCTGTCAGTCTGTGGATAACCGCTGAGGGACGCCGAAACAGATGTGGACACAACGGTTCCGGCTGCATGAGCGTCCACCAGTCGGGCTCAAGGGGACTGTCCTCGGCGGACCGGATGACGCGACGGGGCCGCGCAGCTAGTAGCCTGGTCACCTCGAAGTCTCCTTGGTGCACCGGCGTTTGCCGTCGGCACCGCGTCACCGGAAGGCCATGAGTCAGCCCGACTGGTGATCCAGGAGAGTCGCAAGGGCGGGCAGGAGTAGAGCCGTTGGCGGAAGCTGTACTGCGGGTGAGGCGCCGCAGGACGCTGGGGCGGACAGGAGACGCCGCGATCCGCTACGCCGCCATGGGGTGGCCAGTATGTCCCGGTGCTTACGCGCCCGGTCACGTGCGGTCTGCCGAACTTCAGCGTGCCTGCTCGTGCGACCGGATCGGCTGTCCTTCGCCGGGCGCGCATCCGCTTTCTCCCGCGTGGCAGAACCTCGCCAGCACGGACCTGGAGCGCGTCTCGTCTTGGTGGGTCGCCAGCCCCGAGGCCAACATCATTCTGCCGACCGGCCGAGTGTTCGACGTGCTCGACGTTCCGGCTCCGGTAGGAATGACGGCCCTGGCGCGCATGGAGCGCAGCGGCCTAAGGCCCGGCCCGGTTGCGATCAGCGACGGGGACCGGGCCTACTTTTTTGTCCGCACCAGGGGAGCGCCTGCCGACGAGAACGAGTGGTGGTCCTGCCATCTGGACTGCGAGCCCGAGGAGGTCGCCGACGTGAGCGGCCTGCGCTGGCACTGCCGGGACAGCTACGTCCTGGCTCCGCCGTCGCGGACCGTGGGCGGAGCTACGGCCAAGTGGGTCCGCGATCCAGAAGGTCGTGAGTTGCCTGACGGCGTCCCGGTGCTCGAGGTGCTTGCCGATGCGTGCGAGGAGGCTGGCTGATGCCGACCACGAAGGCGCGGGCTCGGTCCGCCGAGTTGTTCGCGCGTGCCACCGCGATCACTCCGGGTGGAGTGAACTCGCCAGTGCGCGCCTTCGGTTCGGTCGGCGGCACGCCGGTCTTCATGGCGTCAGGTAGTGGGCCGTACCTCACCGACGTAGACGGCAACCGCTACGTGGACCTCGTCTGCTCGTGGGGTCCGTTGATCCTGGGCCACGCGCACCCGGCTGTCGTGTCGGCCGTGCAGCAGGCGGCGAGCCTCGGCACGTCGTTCGGTGCCGTCACGGCGGCAGAGACCGAGTTGGCCGAAGAGATCGCCGCGCGGACCCCGGTCGAGCGCGTGCGGCTCGTCAACTCCGGTACCGAAGCGACCATGTCAGCGCTGCGGCTGGCCAGGGGGTACACGGGCCGGCGACTCGTGGTTAAGTTCGCCGGGTGTTACCACGGGCACGTTGACGCCTTGCTGGTGGCGGCTGGGTCGGGGGTCGCGACCTTCGGGCTGCCGGACTCGCCGGGCGTGACCGGAGCAGCAGCCGCCGATACCGTCGTCCTCCCTTACAACGATGGCGAGGCCCTCCGGCAGACGTTCGCCGAGCGCGGCGGCGAGATCGCCTGCGTGATCACCGAGGCCTGTCCGGCGAACATGGGCGTCGTACCACCGGCGTCTGGCTTCAACGAGCTGCTGTCGGCACTGTGCGGCGAGTACGGGGCTCTGCTCATCATGGACGAGGTGCTGACCGGCTTCCGCGTCACCCGGTCCGGCTGGTACGGACGGGAGGGCGTGGCTGGCGATCTCGTCACGTTCGGAAAAGTGATGGGCGGCGGCCTGCCAGCTGCGGCGTTCGGCGGCCGGGCAGAGATCATGGCCAGGCTCGCGCCTGCAGGCCCGGTTTACCAGGCCGGGACGCTGTCGGGAAACCCGCTCGCGACCGCAGCGGGCCTCGCGACGCTCCGCGAGTGCACGCCCGAGATTTACAGCCGGGTCGACGAGTCAGCCGCCGCGGTAGCCAAGCTCACCTCGGATGCACTCACCGCCGCGGGGGTACCGTTCCGGTTGCAAGAAGCTGGCAGCCTCTTCACGTTCTTCCTCGGCGTCACCGAGCCGGTCCGTGACTTCGGCGCCGCCCGCGGCCAGTCGCCGGCCGCTTACGCGGCGTTCTTCCACGCCATGTTGGACGGCGGTGTGTACCTCCCGCCGTCGCCCTACGAGGCCTGGTTCCTGTCCGCCGCGCACGACGACGAGGCGCTCGCCCAGATCGCCGATGCCCTGCCCGGAGCCGCAGTCGCCGCGGCCGCCGCGATCGGCTAGCTTGCCCAAGCAAGGCGATCGTCGTCAGGCGCTCCAGACCTGCACGGATCGGATTTCCAACGAACCATTGCACTGGCCTGCCGTCACATTGGGCTGGGCCTTGGTGGTGTACTCGGCAAGGTCGGCGATGAA
>JASIGS010000464.1 GCA_030052355.1 Streptosporangiaceae bacterium
GGGTGTGCAGGTCAGCAGGGAGTCCTTCAGCCCGGCGGTCAGCTTCGACCCGGCGCTGCGTGACCGGATGTCGGCCGCACTGGCTGCCACCGGCCAGGGCGGGGGAGCTCCGGTGCCCGTGCTGCCGACCGGTGCCGGGCACGACGCCGGCGTGCTCGCCGCCAGGGTCCCTGCGGGCATGCTGTTCGTGCGGAACCCGACGGGCGTGTCGCACTCGCCGGCCGAGCGCGCCGAGCCGGGCGACTGCGAGGCAGGTGTCGCCGCGCTCACGGCGGTGCTCGCCGACCTGGCGGCCGGGTGAGCGCCGACGAAGCCGGGCAGGTCAGGCGCTGGCTGGCCGAGCTGGCCTGGTCGCCCGGCATGGGTTTGCGGGCGGACGTGCTGCTCGAGGCGGCGGGCGAGCGGTTCACCACGGTGACGCCTGACGTCACCGGGCCGCCGCACGGAACGACGCTGCTGCGCGGGCTGACCATGCCTGGCCTGGCGAACGCGCACTCGCACGCCTTCCATCGCGCCCTGCGCGGGATAACGCAGGCTGACCGCGGCACGTTCTGGACCTGGCGGGAGCGGATGTATCAGGTGGCGGACCGGCTCGACCCGGACGGCTACCTCGACCTGGCAACGGCCGTCTACGCCGAGATGGCGCTAGCGGGCGTGACCTGCGTCGGCGAGTTTCACTACCTGCACCACGCACCTGGCGGGACGCGGTACGCCGATCCCAACCTGACGGGCCGGGCGCTGATCGAGGCCGCGGGCCTGGCGGGCATCAGGATCACCCTGCTGGATACGTGCTACCTGTCGGGAGGGCTCGCCGCCGACGGCAGGCAACAGCCCCTCGCCGGCGCCCAGCTGCGGTTCGGCGATGGCGACAGCGAGGCCTGGGCGGCGAGGGTGACGCGGCTGTGGTCAGGGCCGGACGCGCCCGGCCCGCACGCCAGGCCCGGCGCTGCCATCCACTCGGTCCGCGCCGTCCCGCCCGCGCAGCTGCCCGGCGTGGCCGGCTGGTCGCGGCAGCACGGTGCGCCGCTGCACTTCCACCTGTCGGAGCAGAAGGCCGAGAACCGGGCCTGCCTGGCCGCGCACGGGGCCACACCCGCGCAGGTGCTAGAGGCGGCCGGTGCCCTCGGCCCGCGCGCCTCGGCCGTGCACGCCACCCACGTGTCGAGCAGGGACATCCGGCTCCTCGGCGACAGCCGGTGCCACGCCTGTTTCTGCCCGACCACCGAGGCCGACCTCGCCGACGGCATCGGGCCGGCCGGCGCGCTCGCCGCGGCCGGCAGCCAGCTCACCCTCGGCAGCGACAGTCACGCGATTATCGACCTGCTCGAAGAGGCGCGCCGGGTGGAGCTCGGCGAGCGGCTGGCGACCGGCGAGCGCGGCCACTTCACCGCGCCGCAGCTGGCGACCGCGGCCACCGCGGCGGGGCACGCCAGCCTCGGCTGGGCAGACGCCGGGGACATCGCGCCCGGCGGGCTCGCCGACCTGGTCACGGTCGCGCTTGACTCGCCGCGTACGGCGGGGGCGCGCCGTGCCACCGCGCTGGAGTCGGTCGTGTTCGGCGCCACCGCGGCAGACGTCCGGCACGTGGTCGTCAGCGGCCGGGACGTTGTCGCCGACGGCCGGCACTTGCTGGTGCCCGACGTTCCCGCCGCGCTGGCCGAGGCGATCGGGGCGGTGCTCCGCTAGGCGCGCCCGCCAGGACTAGTTGTCGCCTGGCGGCAGGCCCGAGCAGACGCTCTGCGCCGCGTTGCGCGACTCCACGGCGCCCGGGCCGGTCTGGCTGCCGTAGGCGGCCGCCTCGCTGCTGGCCTTGGACTTCTTGGCCTTGGAGTTCTTGGCCTTCTTGTTGCTCAGGTCGGTCGTGCTCTTGGCGGGGGTCTTGGCCGGCGGGTTCACCCCGTCGAAGTTCGTGCCGATGATGAGGTTGACCGGGCCGTTGAAGCCGTCCTGGTTCTGCGGCTCGGTGAGCAGGTCCTGCCCGGCCGGGAACTGCTTGAGCGCCTTCATCAGCGTGTACGCGTCGTCGGAGCGCTGAACACCCGAGTAGGTGACCGTCGTCGTGGTGGTGAAGGGCGCGTCGCCGACCTTGACGACGTCGAAGCCCAGCTTGCGCAGGCTCGCTGCGGTCCGCCCCGCGAGGCCGGTCTGGCCGGTGCCGTTGTACACCCGCACCTGGACCTTGTGGGCTGGCTGCACCGGAAGTGACCCGTGCCACGTCTGGTCGTGCAGGATCATCCAGAACAGCACGTCGTCTTGCGGCTCGACGGTCTGCAGGTGCTCACCGTCGATGGCGGTCGGCATCGTGAGCAGCGAGGTTTCCTGGGTCGTCAGGTGGGCCAGTGACTTGGCCAGGTGCAGCAGGTCGGTGACGGTACCGAGGCCCTTGTCCACGGTGAGCGCCTTGGTGGCGATGTTCGCGACGCTGAGCAGGCCAGGGATGTTGGTGAGCAGGTGCTCGGAGTCGACCTTCTGCAAGACCGCGGAGATGAACGCCTGCTGTACGTCGATCCGCGGCAGGTCGCCGCCCGCGTCTGGGCCGCCGAGGTCGTCCCGCTGCCGGACGTAGGCCAGGGCCTCATAACCGTCGATGTGGTGCCAGCCGGCGGTCAGGTTTACCCCGGAAGCCACGTCGTGGTAGCCGCCGGCCGGGACGCACACGGTGACGCCGCCCAGGGCGTCGACCATGGTGCGGAACGAGTTGAAGTCGAACTCGACGAAGTGGTCGAGCTTGAGGCCGGTCAGGTCCTCGACGGTCTTGACGGCGCACGTCGGCCCGCCGACGTTCAGCGCGCCGTCGATGAGGTTGATGCCCGCGGGCTGCATCCCGATGCCGATAAAGGTGTTGCGAGCCTTGCAGGCCGGCTCGTACACGTACGTGTCCCGCGG
>JASIGS010000054.1 GCA_030052355.1 Streptosporangiaceae bacterium
CGCCTGGTCGAGCCGCTGGCGTGGCGGCCTTTCGGCTGGTGCCGCCTCGAGGCCGACATCGCCGGTCCGAGCCAGCGGGCGGAGAACCGGTCCGAGTCGCAGCGGCTGCGCGCCCTGGTTCCTGTGGGGTCCCGTGCCGAGGCCGATGCGCTGCTCGCCGAACTGCTCAGCGCGAGGCCGCTGCCGACCCTGCGGCCGCCACGCCGGGCCCGCTGGAAGGCGCCGCTGACGTTCCACTTTCTTGCATGGGGTGGTGACGACCGGCTTGTCGTCTCGGCGCGCGGCCGGGTGTGCCGGAAGACGACCTGGGTCCCGCTGGAGAAGGTCCAGAGCATCCGCTGGGCCCAGGGCCCCGTCCAGCGCCGCCTCGGGCTGGCCAGCGTGCTGCTCGACGTCGCCGGAAGGCACGTGGCAGCGAGGATGCAGGACAGGGACGCCGCCGAGGCCGCCGAGATTTTCGGCAGGCTGCCCGACCTCGCGCGCGCCGCCCGGGCCAGGTCGGGGTGACCACCAGGCGGCTGGCAGGGCCTGCCCAGGCACGTTCCGTTGGAAAGCTGCCGCCCGCCGGGGTACCGAGGCGAAAATCGCGCCCCGGCCGGCAGTGGGCTAGCATGCAGCGAGCCTTCCCGCCGGTGTAGCTCAGTTGGCAGAGCAGCCGTCTTGTAAACGGCAGGTCAGCGGTTCGAATCCGCTCACCGGCTCCCGTCTTCACGGTTACTGCCCGGGGACTTTCTTTCACCGTCACGCGTGATACGCGCCTGCGGAGTCCGAGCCGAATCCGCGAGTTGTCGCGGCAGTCCAGGCCATCCTCGTTGGCGGACTGTGGTCGAGGGCACCGAGGCGCGCAGGTTAACCGCTGCGATGGGGAAAGGCCGGTCGCAGGGATGCGTCGGCGTTCCCTACTCTCCGGAGGCACTATGAAGCTCAAGCTGCGCGTTGCAGCGGTGCTGGCGTCAGCGACAGCGCTGGCAGGGACGGGCGTGATCATGGCGGCCATGCCCGCGTCGGCAGTCACCGTGGCGAATTATTCCGAAATCTGCTCAGGCTACAGCGGGAACACTCTCGTCGGCGATATCGCACCATGCCTGTACGCGCCGTCCCCAGGTGACGGCATGACCGTACAAGACCCCGACGTCTACTCCGACACCATCTGGGTGGAAAGCGCAGGAACCATAAGCTATAGCGGGGAGACTTACCACCAGATCAGGCAGTACGAAACCAATTACTGCCTGGAGTGGGACGATAGCGGCGGTTACGTCACAGTAAACACCTGCAATTCCAACGTTGAGGCGCAGTGGTGGTGGGTTAGCTGGCCCTGGGGCAACGGCGATCCTGACCAGACCGGGAAGTTGCGCAACTACTATTCCGAACTAAACAACGAACCCGCCTGCCTGTACTACAACTCAGCCACTGAGGGTTACAGTCCCACTGTCGCAAGCTGCTCCAGCGACATCTCGGACTGGTTCTCCGGTTGATCGCCCCACGTGGGCGCACCGGTCCGCAAAGGTTGGATGACCGCGTTGTGTGAGCGGACGTCCGGTCTGAATCCAGGGAGTCAGCCACTACGGCTGGCTCCCTGGTCCAGTTTCGGCCGCCAGGCACTGTTACGGACCGAATGCCCCAGTGCCCGCATGAGACTTTCGCTGATAGACCGCTTCCCGGTCGAAACCCTCGACCGGAAGCGGAGATCACGTGCCTACCTCTAGCTATATGTTCCGGTGTCTTCGTTATAGAAGAAGAAGTTCTGCCACGTGCTGCTGTAGTCGCAGGTTGTCGCGTAGACGTCGTAATGAGCTGAGTTAGCGGCCGTCAGACACAGGTCAGAACCGTA
The DNA here is from genome assembly GCA_030052355.1 of Streptosporangiaceae bacterium. Next base: position 1,832 of record JASIGS010000054.1, read on the forward strand.
TGAGCTCTTGTAGAAGTATGAGGTAACCGTCTCGTTTCCAACGGTCGCGTCGCTGGTGATGACGCTCCATTCCTCGGAGGCAAGGGCGTCGCAAGGATTCACCCGGACGTCGTCGTTTAGGTCGGCATCGATTTCCATGCACACCTTAAGACCGCCGGGGTAACTGATCTGGGCCGTCCCGCTTGTTGGGGAGTCCCAATAGGTCCCGCCTTCGCTTGCCACGTCTGGGTTGGCGATAAGCGAACCATCCGAGTCTGAGTCCAGCAAGAGGCAGGCGATGCCGCCGCCATCAGACGCGGGAACGTCGAAGCACAACCTAACGCCATCCGTTGCCAGAGCTGGCCCGGCGAATACGAGACCTAAGCCCGCAGCGAGCGCCACCGCTGACCCGATAGCGGCCAGCCTCAACCTCAAGTGCATGACTCCACCACCCTCCGACTGCCGCTGGCCCGTCCAGCGGTGACACTAAACTAACATTTATCAGGAATAACCGCTAGAGCCCTATATATCTATCCAGCGCCAACGGCAAAACGGACGCCACATAAGACCAGAAACGGCAGCGACAAGCGGAGGTGGTACTCGACCCCGCGGGCGCGGAAGGCCACTGCGGCGACCCGTCCGGCCAGCAGGGCGATCGGGCCGCGCTCGAGGGCATCGCGGATCTGAACAAGCTGAAACGGGGACTGCGCCCCTGACGCTTCCCCGGCTAGCGGCGCGGGCAGCTCAGATCGGCCAGCGCATCGCGGCCCTCACGGCCGGGCAATTAATCGCCGACGCGCAGCACTGGCAGCGGTCGTCGGAGCCCTTCAGTGCGATTCCGGACGACCGCCTGCCTGTTCGGCGCGTCGGCTCGGCTACGGGCATCGTTTGATGTCCACTTGGAGCCACAAGGCGCGCCTGGTCGAAGCGGGGAGCGGGGGCGCGGTGAGCCGGGGGGCACCGTCGCAGCGAGCGTTTGAAGCAGGGGGCTCATCAGGCGTCTCAGGATGACCACTGGGGGAGCGGTCATGTCCGAGCCGGACGTCACCGACGTGCGCGCAGCCTTCCCTGAATGGGAAATCGGAACCGACTGCGCCGGCATCTGGCACGCCGAGCTGACGACTGCTGCACCTGACGAGCCGCGGCCACGCCTGGTCGCCGGCTCACTGGCCGACCTGGCCCGCGCGCTAAACGACTACGTGTCCGGGAGCGAGCGGTGATTGCTCGCCAGGGCAAGTCGGCACGAGCTACGTGGTGATACCGATCGGGTTGCCTTCTGGGTCAAGGATCCTCACCAGGCGGTAGCCGTCGTCGGCGCCTTCCTCGTCGGCATCGAAGCTGACACCGCGGTCACGGAGTTCGGCGACCGTGGCATCGAAGTCTTCAACGACGAGAATGGGTGCCCAGCCGGTGCCTGGCCGGGATGGGATCCGGTCGGGATGGTCAGTAGCGAGCGCCAGCGCCGGCCCGCCGCTGCCGGGCGGCACCAGCATGCAGAACTCGTTCGGCTCCAGGACGAGCACGGAGAGCCCGAGCACGTCCCGGTACCAGGTGACCGCGGCATCGAAATCGCGTACTTGGACGGTGACCATCATGAACCCAGTCGGCTGCATAACGGCCATTTTTCCGGCCCGGCTACCCGTCTGAAAGCGCTTGCTGGATAGTCATCTGGCTAGCTTCCAGCGCCTGGCGCAGCAGCCTCGCCTCGGCCGAGTCCTCTTCGAGCCTGCTTTCCGCGTCCGCCAGGGCCTCTTCGGCGACGAAGATCTGCGCGGGCACCAGCGCCACCAGGTTCAGCGCGTCACTGGGCCGGGCATCCACGAGCTCGATGCCGGACGCGCCTTCCACCTGAACAGAGGCGCCGTAGGCCGCCTTGCCGCCGTCTGTCGCCGCGAGCAGGTGGATGCGCACCTGCAGGAGCCGGCCGCCAAGAGCGTGCAATAAGCCAGCGGCAAACTGCGGGCTCATCGGCCGCGGGAACGTGGCCCCGGTGAGGGAGGCACACAGGGTAAAGGCTTCGGCCTGCCCGATGAGCATGGGCAGGCGCCGGCCCTGCGACACGGCATCGAGCACGACACAGAAGGATGCTTCGTGTTCTTCGGTGCCGAGCCCGACGACCTTGCTGAGGCGCATCTCCACGAAACCGGCATCCGAGCCAGCGGTGCCCGTGACAGTGGACATGGCCGCTCCTCCGTTCCGCCGCATCGACAATATCGCTGCGTAGTTGGGGCTGCGAGGTGTCGTGGGTTAACCAGACGGGCTGTCGGCCAGGTCCCTGCTCTTACTCGTCCGGCTGGCTGAACGGGTCCCTGGCTGGCGGGTTCCAGAGGTCGGTCGGCCGGTCGGAGTCGTAACCCGAGGAGGCACCGGCCGCGCGGTCAGCACCTCCAGAGTCGGCGTGCTCAGCATCGCGCCACGCCGAGCGGCGCCAGTCGGAGCGAGGCCAGTCCGAGTTGCGCCAGTCGGAGTCACGGCGCTCGTGGTTTCCGGCGGGATAATCGGCCTGGGGGCGCTCACCGGTCCGGTACGCGGCAGGTTCCCACAGCGAACCGCTGGGCGACGCGGGTGCCGACGGCACGTTGCGCGGCTGCCGCACCGGCAAGCCTGCGGCGGTCACGCGGGGAGTCTCCTCCTGATCGGAGACTCCGTCGTCGGACGCCCCAGCCAGGTCCCAGTCTGCCGCAACGCGCCTGGCCGGACGGGCGGCGGCGTCCTGCCACGTGCTAGCACCGACGCCGGACTGGTCAGCAGCGTCCGCGCGCTCGAGCAGCCGGGGAAGCGGCTCGACGGCACCGGGCTGACCGGCCGCGCGCGGCCGGATCGCCTGACGAGCCCAGTCAGCGGCGCTTCCCTGGCCGGTGGATTGCGCCAGTTCCGTAGTGGAGCCCGTGCTCTCCACCGCCGGCGACGAGCCCCACGGCGCCAGCGTGCTCGGCCGCTCCGAACGTCCGAGCAGGTCGGCGTTGTCCGGTCGCTGGGTCGGCTCTTCCGCGCCACTGTCCTCGGAGTGACCGGACGCGTCGGAACGCCGGACGACGGGCTCGCCCAGCAGGCTGGCTCCGCGTCCCTGCCCGTGAGCGTTGACGGCGTTCCCCCAGATCGAGTTGGCTGCGCTCGTATCTGGTGAATGTGGTATCCGGGCTGAGGGCGAGGCCGGCGTGTCCCCCCACGCCTGCGCCGAGGGCCACGCCTGGGCAGCCGGGGAAGCTGGGGAAGCTGGGGAAGCTAGGGACCGTGCCGTCGCCGGTGCATGGCCATCGGCTGCGGACCTCCCGGTCGCTGCCGCCCAGGGCAGGTCGCTGCCGGGCGGCGGGGCGGGCTCCCACGGCGGTGTGCCCGACACCGAAGGGCCCTTGCTGACGGCGCGTGAAGCGGGTGCGATGGCTGGCAGCCCGCCGCTGTCCTCGGGACTCATGGCCGTCGCCCACGGTGGTGTGCCGGCGCCGTCCCGGCTAGCAGGGCCGGCCGCGAAAGGCGCGCGGCCTGTAGCGGTGGCGGTAATCCCGCCTGCTGGCGCGGTCAGCGGCGCAGCAAAGTACTCGAGCGCGCCGTCACCAGTGGGTTTCGCCTGCGGGTACCGGGACTGCCCGGACGGATGCGACCAGTCGGCCGTCGTCCGGGCCGTCGCTGCCCTTGTCCGCTTGGTCCTGCGCCGGCGGGAGGATGCGTACCAGGCGATCAGCAGCAGCATGACGACCAGGAGCCCGGCGGATATCTCCGCCGCCCGCTCCAGGCGCGGCGCCAGGGCGACGCTGGTCGGGGCTGCGGCCATCGTGCCGGGCCGCACCGCGGCCTGTTCACTAGCGCCGGCGGTCTGGGACTTGGGGGTTGCGAGGAGCGCGGCTGCCGCCAGCGCCCCGCTGGCGTCCACCGTGCCGCTGCCGGAACCGGCGCCACCCTTACGCCCGAACACGGTGCTGCTGGTGAGCGCGTTGCGCACCTGACTCACCGTCAGGGTCGGGTACCTGGCCCTGATCTGCGCCACGATGCCGGCCACGATCGCACTGGCTGCGGCCGTGCTGTTCATGGTCTGGTAGCCGCCGTCGTTGCTGGCCGCGGTCACGCCCTGCCCCGCCGCGGTCAGCGTCACGTAACTGTCGTGGCTGGTGAATGGCGCCTTAACAAAGCCCTGGTTGAACGCCCCCACCGCGATTACGTTCTTGTAGGCGGCCGGGAGGTTCGGGGCGTCCGTGGAACTCCCGTCATCGCCAGCGGGCGCCACCAGCACGACGTTGTGGCTGAAGGCGTAGTTCACGGCCGCTTGTTCCGCCGCGCTGCCGTCGGCCGCCCCTGAACCCCCGCCGGCGTCGCTCGCGTCGGGCTGGTCCGGGTCCAGCGGAAGGTCGATGACCTGCGCCCCGGCCTTCACCGCCGCCATGATTCCGTTGGCGATGGCGTCCGGGATGGCATCGACGACCGTGGCATCGGTCAGCATCGGGTCGCCAGGGGGCAGGGTCACCTGGATCGACAGGATCTGCGACAGCGGGGCAACGCCCAGGATGCCCGAGCGACCGCCAGGCCCGTGTCCCCTGCCCGCTATCAAGCTGGCGATCGCGGTCCCCTGCTCGCCGAGAAACTGCCCGGACGGAACCGGCGCGCCGGCTGGGGCTGCTGCGGTCTTGACGACTCCGGGCGCAGAGATGTCCGCCTGCGTCGTGTCCACGCCGTCGCTGAGCACGGCGACAGTCACGCCAGCGCCCTGCGAGATCGTCCAGGCGGTGGATATGTCAAGGCTGGTAAGCCACCACTCGTCCTGCCGGACTGTGCCGGCGGACGCGGCGGCGCCAGAAAGGCACATTGAGAAGGCCGCGACACCAGCGGCAAGCAGTGCCACGACAGGACGGGGGAACCTCTGAGGCACGGGTTCTGGCCTTCCATGCGGGTCTCGGACATTGTGCCATGTTCTATTTGCTTACGTGCCGTGTGAGCGAATCTTGCGGTCAGCTTCCTGGTGACTGCGCGAGGCGCACGTGGGCTCCGGGCGGCAGCCCAAGTTGCTCCGCCGCGTCGCCGGTGTTGATGGCCAGCGAGATGAGCCCGGCGCTGTCGGTGAAGGCCACGATTTCGCCGGGTGCCCCGGCCGCGAAGGTGTCCAGGTAGGGCACGGTCAGCTGACGACGGCCGCAGCGGACGACCAGCGACGAGCCGATGCCGATGCCGAGCCTGCCGGCGTCGGCCGCCGGGATGGACAGCTGGACGTTCCCGAACCTGTCGACCGACATGACCTCGCCCTCCGCCTCGCCGTCGTGGAGCCTGCTCGTCGGGGCCGGAAGCGCCACCAGGTCGGCGAAGTCGACCTCGTCGCCGGCCGCCGACAGTTCCACGCCGCTTGCCAGGTGGGCGGCCACCGGCATGAAGATGTCGCGGCCCTGGAACGTCGCCGACACCGGGTGCAGCCAGAGCTCACCGTTGGTCAGGTGGACGGCCGTCTGAGCGCCGCCGAGGGCGTCGACCGCCCAGGAGAGCAGGCCATTGTCGGGCGCGACGAAGATGCTGCCGCCCGCCGCGACCGCGACCGCCCTGCGGGCCGTGCCCACGCCGGGATCGACGACCGCCACGTGCACGGCAGGCGGCAGGTAACTGACCGTCTGCGCGAGCACAGCGGCGCCGCGCCGGACGTCCCCCGGCGGTACCAGGTGCGTGATGTCGATGACGCGGGCGGCGGGCGCGATCCGCGCCGCTACCCCGTGACAGGCTGCGACGAAACCATCCTCGAGGCCATAGTCGGTCAGAAAGCTCATGCTGTTGTAGACGGTCACGATGTGTGAGCGTACGTCGCCATTGCCCGCGCGCATAGCCGGGTTGCGCTTACTCGGGGTGAGGCCGGAATCGTTGCGGTGCCAGCCCGGGGCCGACCCCGCGGATCTCCGCGGGCCAGCCCACTACGATGAATGCAGCGCGCGGGTTGCCGGGAGGCCGGGTGGCTGCACTGTCCGAGCTGGACATGCGCATGCTGGCGTTCGAGCGGAGCTGGTGGCGGGTGCCCGGCGCCAAAGAGCGGGAAATCCTGGAAGTGTTCGGCATGCCGGTCACCAGGTATTACCAATTGCTCAACGAGCTGATCGACAGGCAAGAGGCGGCAGAGTTCGACCCGTTGCTCGTTACCAGGCTTCGCAGGCAGCGAAGCCGGCGCCGGCAGATGCGGTCGGCCAGCCAGGACTGAGGCCGTCGCTGCGAGCGTTCAGCCGAGCGGGTGCGCGTCCAGGGCCCTGAGCTGGTCGGCGAACCACCTAGCCGGCGCCATCGCCACCGCCGCGGCCGCCAGGCCCGCGCTGCGGCGCTTGCGTTCCGCATCGCCCATGGCCAGCGCCGTGTCCAGTGCCTGCGCTGTCTGCGTCACGTCGTAAGGGTTTACCAGTAGTGCGTCCTCGCCGAGCTCGGCCGCGGCGCCCGCCTCCGTGGACAGCACGAGCGCGCAGCCGTTGTCGGACAGCACCGGGCCCTCCTTGGCGACCAGGTTCATCCCGTCCCTGATCGGGTTGACCAGCAGCACGTCGGCCAGCCGGCAGGCGGCCAGCGACCGCGGATAGTCATCCTCGACCTGCAAGATCAACGGATCCCAGCCGGGAACGGCGAACTCCGCGGTGATCTCATCGGCGAGGCGCTGCACAGCTGCGGTGTACTCGCGGTACTCGGCCAGGTCGGACCTGGACGGGTAGGCGAAAGCTATGTGTACGACCCGGCCGCGCCACTGGGGGACGTTCCGCAGCAGTTCCCGGTAGGACTCCAGGCCGCGGAGCACGTTCTTGGACAGCTCTGTCCGGTCGACCCGGACGATTACCTTGCGTCCCCGCGTCGCC
>JASIGS010000465.1 GCA_030052355.1 Streptosporangiaceae bacterium
TGGTGCTGGAGGTTCCTTGCGCGTTGTCGTCGCCGAAGACCTCTACCTGCTGAGGGAAGGTCTGGTCCGGCTGCTCGAGGCGCACGGGTTCGAGATCGCGGCCGCCGTCGCCGACGCGCCCGCCCTGCTGCATGCGCTGCTGCACGACGCGCCTGACGTGGCGATCGTGGACGTCCGGCTGCCGCCCACGTTCACCGACGACGGGCTGCGGGTCGCGCTCGAGGCGCGGCGGCAGGTACCGGGGCTGCCGGTCCTGGTCCTGTCGCAGTACGTCGAGCAGCTGTACGCGCGCGAACTGCTCGCCGACTCGGCCGGCGGCGTGGGTTACCTGCTCAAGGACCGCGTCTTCAACGACGACCAGTTCACCGACGCGCTCCGCACCGTGGCGGCCGGCGGCACCGTCATGGACCCCGACGTGGTGACGAAGCTGCTCGGCCGGCGCGCCCGTGAGGAACCGCTAGGCCGCCTGTCCGCGCGCGAGCGTGAGGTGCTCGCGCTGATGGCGGAGGGCCGGTCGAACAGCGCGATCGCGCAGCGGCTGTTCGTCTCGGAGAAGGCGGTCAGCAAGCACAGCACGAGCATCTTCGCCAAGCTGGAGCTCGCGCCCTCCGACGACGACAACCGCCGGGTACTGGCGGTCCTGACCTACTTGAACGGCTGACGCAAGGTCGCATCCTCTGACACCGTGACGATTGCGCGGCTTATCGTGACCGGTCTGTCTGCTTTGTCTCCGCGTAAGCGTCACGGTGTCGTGGCCGGCGGGGATCCGTAGCGACCGCGGAACCGGATCAGCGGCTCGCCGGACTCGGCGACGTACGGAACCGACGTCACCCGGGCGATCACCAGGACGTGGTCGCCCGCCGGGACCCGGCTGGCGACGGCGCACTCGAACGCCGCCAGCCCGTCGTCCGGGATCAGCGCGCCGGACACCGGGCCACGCCGGTGCGGGACGTTCTCCAGCAGCAGCCGCGCGCCGGGGCGGCCGGGCGAGGCGAACCGGCCGGCCAGCGCGCGCTGGCCGGCCGAAAGCAGCGTGACCGCGAAGCCGTCGAGCCGGGCGAGCACCTCGACCGGATAGGAGTCCGCCAGCAGCGAGACCAGGACGAGCGGCGGGTCGGCCGAGACCGGGCAGAACGCGCTGACCGTCGTGCCGATGTCGTCCCTGCCGTCCGCGATCGTGACCAGGGTGACCGCACCCGCCCACGCTGCGAGCCCGGGTTCGAGACCGGGCGGCCCGGCCGACCCGGCTTGCCCAGGCGGCAGGGCACCCGCGGACGGCGGCCCGCCTCCGGTCTGGCGTTCCCTCACTCGAAGAGCCACGTGCCAGGCAGCGCGAGCGGGCCGTAGGGAGAGAACCCGGCGCGCATCGCGAGCTGCCAGGCCGGGCCCCAGGCGTCCGCGAACAGGGTGGCCGCGGCCGCACCGCGGCTCTCGCTCGACTCCGCCGGGCGGAGCCGGTCGAGCGGGCTGACCCGCGGGTACACGCGCAGCGGCGCTGAGTCCGGCAGGCCGCCGCGGCGCCGTGCGATCGCCGCTGCCTTGTCCATGCCGCCGAGCTCGTCGACCAGGCCGTTGCCGGCGGCGTCCTCGCCGGTCCACACCCGGCCCCTGGCGACGTCGTGCACCCGCTCCTTCGTCATGCCGCGGCCCTGCGCCACCTTGCCGACGAAGTCGTCGTAGATGCTGTCCAGCCAGTCGTCGACCAGCGCCCACTCGTCCTGCGAGAACGGCCGCATCTGGGAGAACATGGCCGCGTGCGCGCCCTGGACGACCATGTCGCTGCTGACGCCGGCCCGGCCGAGCGCCTCGCCGAGCACGGGCTTGCCGGTGATCACGCCGATGGACCCGGTGATGGTCCCGGGCTGAGCCACTATCTGATCCGCGGCCATCGAGATGAAGTAGCCACCGGACGCGGCGACGTCACCCATGGACACGACGACCGGTTTCCCGGCGGCGCGTGCCCTGACGACCTCACGCCAGATCGTGTCCGAGGCCACGTACGAACCGCCCGGGCTGTCGACGCGCAGCAAGATCGCGCGGATCTGCTCGTCCTTCACCGCGGACCTGATGGCCGCGGCGATGGTGTCCGAGCCCATCGAGCCGCCCTGGAACGGGCCGCGCTGGCTGCGGCCGCGCCTGATCGGGCCGGTCGCGTGGATGAGCGCGACCGACTTCTCGGCGCCGCCCTGCAGGCCGGCCGGCAGGTTCGTCACGGTCTGCCGGGCGCGCTCGGCGAGCAGCTTCCCGCGCAGGTACCTGCCCAGGTACAGCAGGATCGCGTCCGGGCCGGCCTGCTGGCGGACCGATGCGTACACCTCGTCGCGATAGCCGAGCTCATCGACAAGGCCCTCGGCGAGCCCGCGCGGCGCGAGGAACGGGCCTGCGTCGATGAGCTCGGCAACCTTGTCCCGGCTGAGCTGCCTGGTATCGACGATGGCCTGCGCGAGCTGGTCGGTGATGGACTGGACCATCCGCGCCGTCTCCTCCCTGGCGGGAGCGGAGAATCCGCGCTCGGTGAACTGCTCGGCCGCGCTCTTGAACTCGTGCCGCTTCGCCACCTGGAACTCGGCGCCGAGCTTGTCGAGCGCGCCGCGCATGAAGACCCGCTCGACAGCTAGTCCGGTCAGGCCGAGGTCGCCGGACGGCTGGAGCCATATCTTCCGGAACGCGGTCGCCAGGTAGTACTGCACGTTGCCGGCGGAGAACTCGCCGAACGAGTCGGCCCACGCCACCGTCGTCTTCCCGGCTGCCGCGAACTCGGTGACCGCGTTCCGCAGCTCCTGGACCGCGGCCAGGCCGATGGGCTTGCCGCCCAGCCGTGCGATCAGCGCGACCACGCGGCTGTCCTCGCGGGCGCGGCGGAGGCCGTCGATCACGTCGGCGAGTACGAGTCTGTGCCGCGCCATGATGGCGCCGACCGGGTCGGCGGGCCTGGACTCGATGACGCCTTCGGTCAGGTCGAGTTCGAGAACGATGGGTGCTGTCCGACGCTGGCGGAACTTCGCCAGCTGGGCCTCGATGAGCGTCTCTGGCATGGGTTCAGCTTAGGCCGGCGCCCGTCGCGGTCGCGGGGACGGCCACCGCCGCGTGGCCCGCGCCGCGGCGACCTGGTCGTCTACGATCGGGAGGCGGCGAAAGGCGGATATGGCAGCCCGG
>JASIGS010000466.1 GCA_030052355.1 Streptosporangiaceae bacterium
GTCCCGCTCCTGGTCGCACCGGTCGCGATGCTGACCTCGTCGGTGCTGGCGCTGCGGGTCTACCTCTCCGTGCTGTCCGGGCTCGGGCTCTTCCTCGCCCTGCTGGCGTGGCGCGGGCTCCGGCCGGCCTGGGTCCTGGCGCTGGCCGGGATCTTCTACGGCAGCCTGTGGGTCTCGCTGTACTACGGGCCGCAGGCCATGCCCGACGAGTGGGTGGCGTTCTGCGGGCTCGCGGCGGTCGGTTTGTTCGTCCGGGCTGCACAGCGGGGGTCCCCGGGGTCGGCAACCGGCGACCAGCAGGCTTCGCCCGGCTGGTGGCTGCTGGCTGGACTGGCCGCCAGCCTGGCGATCGCCGCGCTGGTGAGGCCTGGTGACGCGGTGTTCCTGGCCGGCGCGCTGGTGCTCGCGGTCCTCGCCGTGCCCGCCTGGCGGCAGTGGCGGCTGGCGGCCGCCATCGTGGTCGGCTTCGCCGCCGGCGCGGTCGAGTGGGTCGTCGAGGCCTACCTGCGGTTCGGCGGGCCGTTCTCCCGGCTGCACCTAGCCGGGGCTGAGCAGGGCGGCTTCGGGCTGCACTTCGCCCTCTGGGACGAGTTCAGGGCGCTCAACGGGCCCACGCTCTGCCGCCCGTGCACGGTGGGCGTGCGGTATCCGGTCATCAGCGTCTGGTGGCTCGCGCTGCCGGTCATCGTCGCGCTCGGCCTGCTCGTCGCGCGCCGGTCCGGATGGCTCGGCTCCTCCGCGCTGGCAGCCTGCTGCGGGCTGGCGATCGCCTTCCAGTACCTGTTCCTGATCAACTACGCGGCGCCGCGCTTCCTGCTGCCCGCCTACGCGCTGCTGGCCATCCCGGTCGCCGACGCCATGTCCTGGCTGGTCACCGGCGTACGAGCCGACCTGCGACCAGGCGTTCTCGCATTGCTCGGTGTCGTCCTTTTCGTGCAGTTGTTCGTGCAGTACACGGTGCTTGCGCACCAGGTGAACGAGAAGATCGGCTACTTCGGCGACTACACCCGGATCGCGGCTGACCTGCACAAGCTCGGCGTTCGCGGGCGCTGCCTGGTCAAGGGCGAGCAGTACATACCGATCGCCTACTACGCGGGCTGCGAGTCCGCGCCGCCCGGCGCGTCGGCGCCCGCCGGTGTGCGGGTCGCCGTGCTGGAGTTCCCTGGCACCAGCCCGCCCGGCTACGCCCGGCACTGGCAGGTGCACGCCCTGCCCGGGGTCAAGTCGAAGCTGCTGAAGTTCGTGGCGTACGTTTCGCCCGCTTCATAGCGTTTAATCCCATCGGCGTGATCACCGGTGATCGCCCAAGATCAGCTAGGGTCCGAGCGACATCGGATAAATCCGGAATAGCGGGTGCGGGGACTTGCGGTGCGGCGGCGGTCCGGCCTGCCGGCCCGGTTTGCCCGGCCCGGCGACGGCGCACCATGATGGACGGATGACCGACCCCCGGGATGCTGCCGTTGACCTGATCGAATTTCTCAACGCCTCGCCGTCGCCGTACCACGCCGCCGCCGAGGCAAGGCGCCGGCTGACAGCTGCGGAGTTCACCGAGCTGCCGCTGAACGGGGAATGGCCGTCGGCCGCTGGCCGCTATGTCGTGGTCGACGGCGGCACTGCGTTCGCCTGGGTCGTGCCGGATGGCGCTGGCCCGCACGCGCCTTTCCGCCTGCTCGGCGCCCATACGGACAGCCCGACGCTGCGCATCAAGCCCAGGCCGGACACCGGACGGGCCGACGTCCGCCAGATCGGCGTCGAGGTCTACGGCGGCGCGCTCCTCAATTCCTGGCTCGACCGCGACCTCGGCCTGGCCGGGCGCGTCGTGCTCCGGACGGCCGGCGGCTCGCAGACCCGGCTGCTGCGTGTCGACCGGCCGGTGCTGTCGGTGCCTGAGCTCGCCATTCACCTGAATCGCGAGATCACGACCGAGGGACTGAAGCTCGATGCGCAGCAGCACCTGGTGCCGATGTGGGGGCTCGGCCCGGTCGACCCGGGTGGATTCCGTCGCTTCCTGGCGGCCGAGCTGGATGTCCAACCGGACGCGGTGCTCAGCCACGACGTGGTCACCTACGATCTGACCGGTGCCCGGCTGACCGGGGTGGATGAGGAGTTCATCAGTTCGGGCCGCCTTGACGACCTCGCGTGCTCGCACGCGACGCTGTCGGCCCTCCTAGCGGTAGCGGATGAGCCGGCGTCGCAGCACGTCAGCGCCCTCGTGTTGTTCGATAACGAGGAGATCGGCAGCCAGTCAGCCACCGGCGCCAGAGGCGCCTGGCTGGGCAGGCAGCTCGAGCGCACCGTGCTCGCCCGCGGCGGCGGGCGGGACGACTTCCTCCGGGCGCTCGCCGGGTCCGTGCACGTCTCGGCCGATGTCGGGCACGCCACGCACCCCAACTACGCGGACAGGCACGAGCCCGACCACCAGGTCGCCCTGAACGGCGGCCCCATCCTCAAGATGAGCGCGAATGTGCTCTATGCCACCGACGCCTCGTCGCAGGCGGCCTACCTGCTGGCCTCGGAGCAGGCCAAGGTCCCGGTGCAGTACTTCGTCAACAAGGGCCAGGTACGCAGCGGCTCGACCATCGGCCCGATCGTCGCCGCGGGGCTGGCCATCAGCACCGTTGACGTCGGCATGCCGGTGCTTGCGATGCACTCCGCCAGAGAGATGTGCGGAGCGCAGGACCCGCACCACTTGATCGCCGCACTGAAGGCATTCTTGTCGCCCGAATGACGGCTGGCGCGGCGCCGCTGACGACCTCATAAACGACACCCTGACGGTTTCGCTGTCGCAGATCCGTACAATACGGTCAGGAAATGCCGCGCAACTGTCAG
>JASIGS010000467.1 GCA_030052355.1 Streptosporangiaceae bacterium
GGCCAAGACTGATCTCACCGGGGTGGACGTGACGCTGGCGTCCGACGGACAGATCACCGGCACCGTCACCGGTACGGCGTCGGAGGGCATCGCCGGCATCTGCGTCACTGCGCAGTCCGCCGTTCCCGGTACGTCTCCCGTCGTGGCGGTAACCGGGACCACGGGCGCCTACACGGTCGGCTCGCTCGTACCAGGCAGCTACACGGTGCGCTTCTCGGCCGACTGCGGCGCGACCGGATACCAGACGCAGTGGTGGGACGACGCCACCTCGGTGACCGGCGCCACGCCGGTCACCGTCTCGCCAGGCACCACCGCGAGCGATATCAACGCGCAGCTGACTCCTGGCAGCTAAGCGGAAGGACGCCAGCCGACGCGCGCCTGATCAGAAAATGGCGTACACCTTGCGGATCGTGTCGTGGATCTGCCAGGTCCCGGCCCACCCGCGCGGGAACACGGCCACGTCGCCCGCGCCGACATCCCGCGGCTCGCCGCCGTCAGGAGTCACCGTCATGCGGCCGGCCACGATGTGCACGACCTCGTTCGTCTCCAGCTTCCAGTAGGACGGACCCGGGGTGCACTCCCAGACCCCGGCCTCCTGATCCCCGTCGCTCCACAGGGTCAGGCCGGAGGTCTGCATGGGCTCGCCCGTCGCCTCGGCGAGCGGGCCCCAGTCCTCGAGTTCGGCGGTCGCCGCCGAGGCCAGGTATGGCGTCAGGTCGGTCGTCATGACGCGGTGTTTCCTTTCGCTGGTTGCCGTGAGTCTCAGGAAATGGTCAGCTTGCCGGGCGGTTGCGGCGCATGTTCCGGGAACGGCAGTGCAATCGGATCTGTGGCCAGCTTGCTGTTCCCGGCCGCGTCGAACCTGTCAAGTCCGAGGTCGGTCACGTCCACGACGTCCGAGGTCCCGGTCAGCGCCACGTCGGCCGCGGCCCTGGCGACTCCCGGGCCCCACATCATGCCCGCGCCTCCCGCGCTCGCCACCGTAGCTCCGGTGAGCACCTCACCGTCTGCCACGGCCGGGCCGATGATCGGCAGGTGGTCAGGGGTGTAGTCGATCGTCGCCGCCCACATCCTGCGCAAGCCGAGCCGGGCGGTGACCGGCACGAGTTCGGCCAGCCGCTGCCGCATCAGCGCCAGGTAGGGCTCGTCGACGGACGCGGCCTCCCCGGGCGGCTCGTCCGGGTTGCTCATACCGAACAGCAGTCCGCCCTCCTCTGGCCGCCAGTACAGCCCGGCGGCCAGGTCGAACACCATCGGAACGCGCTCGGCGGCCAGGTCTTGGTGCGGCTCGGTAACCGCGATCTGGTGGCGGACGCCACCCGCTGGGATAGCGAACCCGGCCTGCCCCGCCACCGCGGCGAGTTCCGGGCCGCCGGTCAGCACCACGAGCGGAGCAGATATCGGGCCGGCTGAGGTCTGCACGCCGGTGACCACGCCACCGCGCGTCACCAGGCCGGTGAAGGCGACCCGCTCGCGGACCTGCACACCGCTGACAGCGAGCGCCACGGCATAGGCTGTCACATTCCGCGGCGGGCTGAGGTAACCGTCCTCCGCGCAGTAGGTGCCGCCGAGCGTAAGGCCGGGAGCCAGCGTCGGGTTGAGCACGTCGAGCTGGGCCGGCTCGAGCCAGCGGACGGACAGGCCCAGGGCGTTCTGCATCGCCATCCGCTCGTGTGCCGCGGTCACGTCCGCCCCGGTGAAGCACGGCAGCACGTAGCCCTGCGGCGTGAACCCCGAGTCGATGCCGAGCTCGTCCTGCTGACTCAGGTAGAACCTGCGCGACCAGTCGCCGAGCTTGACCGCCCACGGCGTTCCGCCCTGGGTGCGCACGACCCCGGCCGCCCGGCTGCTCGCGCCCTCACCCAGTGTCCGTCGTTCCAGCAGGACCACCCGGCGCAGGCCGCTGCGCCGCAGGAAATAGGCGCACCAGCCGCCGACCGTCCCGCCGCCCACGACGACGGCGTCCGCGGTGCTGGTTCGGGGGACGACCCCCGGACCCCCCGCGGTGCTGCCCCGGGGGACGACCCCCGGACCTCCCGCGGTGCTGCCCCGGGGGACGACCCCCGGACCCCCCGCGGTGCTGTCGGCCGGTGCTGCGGGCCGTTCCGGCTTATCCTGCTGCACCGCCCGATCGTGGCATAGACTGAATGTTCAGTCAAGTCGTGCGGCCGTCAGCGGCGCAGGCGGAAGGAGCCCTGATGTACGGGTTGTCGGCAGAAGACCTGGAGATACGTGACCGCGCCGCGACGTTCGCCGACGAGCTGATTCCGCTGGAGGTCGAGGCCGAGATGAACGGCGGCGACCTGCCCAAAGACGTGGTCGCCGGGCACAAGGCCCGGGCGATGGAGCTGGGCCTGTACGCGACGAACATGCCGAAGGCACTCGGTGGCCGCGGCTGCACCACGCTCCAGCAGGTGCTGGTGCAAGAGCAGGTCGGCAGGGTAACCAACGCGCTGGCCTGGGTGGCCGCCACGCCGCCGTCCTGGCTGCCCGCCGTCGCCTCCGAGTACCAGCTAGAGAAGTTCGTGCTGCCGACGGTGCGGGGTGAGCGCGAGGAGTGCTACGCGATCACCGAGGAGCAGGCCGGCTCGGACGTGGATGCGATCGTCGCCACCGCACGCCGGGACGGGGACAGCTACCTGCTCAACGGCGAGAAGTGGCACGTCACCTCGTACAACTCCGCCGACTACGCGTTCTTCCAGGCCAAGCTGGCTGGCGGGGAGCACGACGGCGAGCACGCGATGTTCCTGGTCGACCTGCCGAGCCCCGGCGTGACGGTGGTGCGCACGCCCGCCTACTCGCACACGATCAGCCACCACCACCCGATCGTGGCCTTCACCGACGTGCGCGTGCCGGCCAGCCATATGGTCGGCGCCGAGGGTGACGGGATGAGGTTCGCCTACGAGTGGTTCAGGTTCGAGCGGATGATGGTCGCGGCCCGGTGCCTCGGCGGGGCGCAGCGGCTGATCGACGAGATGACCGCCTTCTCGGCCGAGCGTGAGGTGCAGGGCCGGCCGATCGTGCAGTTCGGCGCCATCCAGGCGATGCTGGCCGACAGCCTCACCGAGTTGTTCGCCACACGCTCGCTGGTCTACGAGACCGCGCGCGGCATCGACGCCGGCGCCGACGTCAAGGTCCAGCACGCCCAGTGCTCCATGGCCAAGCTGTACGCGTCGGAGATGGCTGGCCGGGTGGCCGACCGCGCGGTGCAGGTGTTCGGCGGCCGCGGTTACATGCGGGAGAACGTGGCCGAGCGGCTATTTCGCGAGCTGCGGGTCGAGCGGATCTGGGAGGGAACGAGCGAGATCCAGCGATCGATCATCGCCGACCAGATGATCAAGCGGGGGCCGCGGGCGCTTGCCTGACTAGTGTCCCTGTCCGGGCGCAGCGGGCAGGCCGAACCGGGCGAACAGCTCAGCGCCGCTCAGCTCGGACTGCGACGGAGCCCGGCCGAAGATGTCGGGCGTCATGAAGGCAGTGACCGCGGCGATCCTGTCCCCTGCCAACGTCAGCACGTCGATAACCCCGGGAATGTACTCGCCCTGCTCAGGCTCGTAGATGTAGCAGGCGACGGCGACCTGGCCGTTGGAGCGCACCGGCACGTGCTGCCACTGGTCGGTGAGCGGCCAGCGGACCAGGAACTCCCTGATGCGGTCGTGGCCTGCGAACCAGGTCGGGATCGGCGGCATCGACCACGTCGCGTCCCGCGTCAGCATCCCGATCAGCGCGTCCGCGTCGCCGCGCTCCAGCGCGTCTGCGTACCGCTGGACAATGTCCCGGATCTTCGCGTCGCCAAGTGCCCGAAGCGTCGCCTGCTGGCTCTGGCCGGGCAGGCCACGCTCGACCCGTGCCCTCGCACGTTGCAGCGCGCTGGTCACCGACCCGGTGGTCGTGTTGAGCTGACCGGCGATGTCGGCGGCGGAGAAGCCCATGACCTCTCGCAGCAGGAACACCGCCCGCTGCAGCGGCGGCAGCCCCTGCACCGCGGCCATGAACGCCACCTCGATGCTCTCCCGCTGCTCGTACCGAGCCTCCGGCGAGAGCCGCACGTCCGCGCCGAGCAGCAGGTCGGGGAACGGCTCGAGCCACCTCGGGTCGTGCACCGCATCGGCCATGTCTGCACCGGGGCCGGCCGAGGGGCCGAAGTCGACAGGAAGCTCGCGGCGGGATTGTCGCCTGAGCGCATCCAGGGCCGCATTCGTGGTGATCGAGTACAGCCAGGACCTGACGGAACTGCGGCCCTCGAAGCCTGCCATGCCGCGCCACGCGTGCAGCAGCGCGTCCTGGAGCACATCCTCGGCGTCGTGCAGCGAGC
>JASIGS010000468.1 GCA_030052355.1 Streptosporangiaceae bacterium
GAACCGGAGCAGCACGTGGCGGATCCGCCCGTCGCGGGCCTGCCCGGCGGGGAGGGAGAATTGCGAGTGGCCGGGCACCTCGCGGAGCTGGCCTGGCTGGCGGACCCCGGCGACCGGCAGGTGGCGGCGGCCAGGCACCGGGTCTTCTCGATCCGGGCAGAACAGGCCACCTCGACCATGGCCACCGGCGTCTACCGGTGGGCGGCCGCCGAATCGCTACGGGACCAGGAGGAGCGCGAATGACTACCTTGCAGGGGATCGACCCGTCGGTTCCGCCGAGCGGCACCGGCTGTGTTGAGTGCGAGGCAGCCGGGGGCTGGTGGGTGCACCTGCGCCGGTGCGCGCAGTGCGGGCACATCGGCTGCTGCGACACCTCGCCGGCCCAGCACGCGACGGCGCACTTCGAGGCGACGGGACACCGGCTGATCAGGAGCTTCGAGCCCGGGGAGTCCTGGTTCTGGGACTTCCAGACGCAGCAGATGCTGGAAGGCGGCCCGGAGCTGGCGCCGCCGGACAGTCACCCGAAGGAGCAGACCGTGCCGGGCCCGTCCGACCGGGTGCCAGCCGACTGGCAGGCTCATATCCACTACTAGCCGCCCTGATGGACGCGCTGAGTTTGGCGGCTGGCCCTCCAATCAAACACCCTGACGGTTCCGCGGTGACATATCGGTACAAGACAGGCGTGAAACTCCGCGGAACTGTCAGGGTGTCCGAGGGCGGCACACACGTATGCCCTATTCGGGATGTTTTAGCGTGATTCCAGCGAGGTATCGTTGATGTTGCAAACAACCCGGGGCAGGTTCCGATGAACGAGCTGGATATGCGGCAGAGAGTGGCTGACGCGGCGCAAGAGCTCGGAATCCATGACGACCACGGCAGGGCAGTCCTGAGCCAGCTGTGGGATGCGGCATTCGAGCAGGGCAAGCTCGCTGCTCTTGATGAGCTGCAGGACAGGTTCTGCGTCTGCATGAAGTGACGCGGGCCGGCCGCCGCGGCTGACTAACCGCCGACGGCCGCCGGTGAAGTCACCATGACTCGATCAGCGGGCGCAGCTCAGCGAGGCGGTCTATCACCGCGTCCGGGATGGCCTCGTCGAACGGCGGGACGTCGCTGTGCGGGATCAGCACTGCCCGCATGCCCGCTTGCTGGGCTCCGTGCACGTCGTCATACGGACGATCGCCGACGAACACGCACCGGCCGGCGTCGGTGACGCCGACCGCGGCCATCGCGGCGGCGAACGCCTCTGGATGCGGCTTGGTCCAGTCGAGCTCGCTGGTGTAGACGGCGCCGTCGATGAGGTCGAGCACGCCGTCGCGCCGGAACACGTCGTCGTGCCATGCGCGCGGCCACATCGTGTTGGACAGCACGCCCGTCCTGATCCCCCGGCCGCGCAGCCAGCGCATGAGCCCGGCCGCGTCCGGGTCGGTGAAGGTGTGCGGCTCCCACGCCTTGATGTAGCTGGCCAGCAGTTCCCCGGTCGGCTCCACTTCGGCCTGTCCGAACAGCGTGCTCATGGTCGCGCTGGTGTGGTCGGCGGCGGAGGCTTGCCACAGCGCCTGCTCACACGCGTGCAGCGCCGCGGCGTGCGCGTCGGCTTCTTCGGCCGGGAAGTGCAGCTCGCAGACGGTGGCCCACAGCTGGCCGGTGTTGATGGAGTGCCAGGGCGTGAGCGTGCCGCCCCAGTCGAAGATCACCGCGTCAACAGCCACGGCCCAGATCCTAGACGTGCATGGCCAGTGCTTCGCAACGGATTAGCTGCGCGCAGTGCCGTGGAATAGAGCGGTACAAATCAGCCGACAGCGGAGGTCGTCACGGCCCCGGCCGGAACCGCGATCACCTGCGGCTGGCCGATATCGGTGAAGCTGACGGTCATCGTGGTCGAATTCTTGATCAGTTCAGCCTTGCTGAGCTCCCGCCCGAGCGGGGAAGCCTGCACGATCCGCGCTGCCTCGGCGACGCTGGTGTGCCCGGTGCTGAGCAGACGCTTCTCCGCCGCGAGCACCTGCTGCGCGAGCCTGCGCAGTCTGGCCAGACCCGGCCCGGCGATGAGACCGTGGACCGTCTGGGTTCCGGACGCGGTCAGCTGCCGGACGATGCCCGAGGCGTCGACCCACAACGTGACCGCGGTGATGGTGCCGCCCGGCCAGATCTGCACGTTGTCCAGCGCAGGCAGCGCAGCGGGATCGGTTGCAGCCAGCCTGGTCACCGCGACCCCGTCCAGCACCGAGTGGCCAGCCACCACGAACCGCGCCGCGGGCGCCAGCTCGGCCAGCAGCTTGCGCGGGTCGGGGATGTTCAGGCTGCTCGTCGCGTCCGGCCCGGTGACGTGGTACCAGCGCTTGCCGTCGATGCCGGCGAAGAAGTCGTAGGCCTGACCAGTCACCACCCGGTTGATCGCTGACTGCGCGCTGGCCGGGGAGCCGTCGATGCCCAGCAGCGTCTCGGAGAGAGACTGATTCCAGTTCTTCCCGGAGAACGTGATCACGTCGGTGCTGGTGCTCCGCAGCGCTCCGTTGGTCGTCTCGCGGGAGTCCACGACAGCGCGGCCGAAGCGCGCAAGGGCGAGCCGCGTCACGTTCGCCACGTGCCGCAGCGTCGCGGTGGTGAGCACCGCCTCGGCCTTGTTGGGGGTAGCGGGCCGCGCTGCGCCGGGCGAGCCGCCGAGTTGCGTGGCCGTCAGCGCGCCGGCGCACGCGAGCGCGGTCACGCCCGCCCCGACCGCGAGGAGCCGGCCGTGTCCCCGACTCCTCTTATAGGGGAACGCCCCCGGGCCGGCCGGCTGCCGGCCGACGGCGTCCAGCGCTGACAGCCGGTGCGTTCCCCGCTCCATCAGGTCATGAATTTGCGCCTGAAGATCACTTGTCACTGACTGACTCCCAAACTCGCACGGAGGCGCGCTAGCCCCCTGTCCAGGTGGTTCTGAACCGTCGTTGACCGGACGCCGGTCAGGTCGGCAACCTCGCGGAGCGTGTAGCCGTAGCCGTGCACCAGGACGACGGCGATCCGCTGCCGCTGGGTCAGCCCGGCCAGGGCGGCGGGCAGGCCCGGCTCGAAGTCGCGGTCGGCGTGGTCCGCGACCTCGAACTGGGGCGGCCTGGCAGGACGATGCACTGGAACGCCACGCGGTGCTGATTGCCGAATGCGCCTGCTCCGCGTCTGTCCCACCCGGAACAGGTAGCCGGGCAGGTTCGTGACGTGCTTCAGACGGTCCCAGTTCTCCCACGCATAGGCGAGCGCCTCGGCCGTAGCGTCCCGGCCGTGCTCGAACCCGTAGGCGGCGGCGAGTGCCCGGCTGAGCCGCGGCTCGGCTTCCCTGACGAAGGCCTCGAAGTCTCGCCAGGCGGCCGGCGCTGCGCCCGCTCCGGCCGGTGCCACAGGCTCCGCCTGCCTTGTGGCACGCATCGGGCACCTCCGTCCAGCGGTTCGCTTCCTACTGCTTAGACCACCGGGAACGGCGTTTGTACCACGCCGCGGCGGCCGGCGGCAGGTAACTGGGCAGCCGGCCGTGGGAGTGCGGCGGCCGCCTGGGACAATTGACGGCTAGCGATGGTGTCGGCGTGAGGCCGCCGTGCAGAAGGGATGCGTGTCATGGCGGAACCAAGTCGGGCAGTCGATGTACAGAATGTGGATGTTCACAATGCGGTCGCCACCGGCGGCGGCATGGAGCATCGCGCTGCGGCCGCTACTCTCGAGGTCCACGGACGCACTGACGACGGGAGTCACGCGGTTAACGGTCACGTCAATTCCGGCAAACCCGATGCCCTGGTGGCGCAGATCGAGCAAACTCGCGAGGATCTGGCGCGCACCATCGACACGCTGGCGGAACGGGTCAGCCCGGGCCACAACGTGCGCGTGCTTCGCCAGCGCCTCACCGAGCAGGCGACCCGGCCCGAGGTGCAGCTTGCCGCGACGGCGGTGGTGCTCGGCACCGTCGGCCTGGTCATCCTCAAGGCGTGGGGCCGGCGCCGTCATCGCTAGCCCCCGGGTAACTCCGTAACGGTTCGACCCGGAGTCGCGCCCGGCTTGTATCGTTTTGCGGAATCCGGAGTGCTACCAGCCTCGATCATCGGCGGCTGCTACAGGAACGCCTGGCCCTCGCCGCGATAGGTCGGCACCGTCGCGACGACGCTGCCGCCGTCGACGAGGTGCAGCTCGTTGAACCGCTCGCACAGCTCGCCCGCTTTCGCGTGCCGCATCCATACCCGGTCACCGATCCGCAGGCTGTCCGCCGCGCGGCCGAGCAGTGGCGTCTGAACTTCACCCGCGCCCTCGTCGGAGTCGAGGCGCAGCCCGCGCGGCAGGTAGGGCGAGGGCACCCGGCTCGGACTCCCCGGTCCGGACGCCGGGTAGCCGCCCCCGAGCGCGGTCACGACCCCAGGCCCGGGGCGGCGCACCACCGGTAGCGCGAAAAGTGCGGCCGGCTGTCCGGTGAAGCCGCGGTAGGCATCGAACAGCGTCGGGTGGTACAGGCCCGACCCGGCGCCGATCTCGGTGACCGCCGGCTCGGCGGAGGTCCGCTCCAGCGAGCCGGTCCCGCCGCCGTTGACGAACTCGAGCGGGGCAAGCCTGGTCACGGCGGCGACGATGGCGGCGCGGCGCTGAGCGAGCTCGGCGGCGGACCGGCGCTGCATGATACGGACCGTGCGCCCGTACAGCGGCCGGCCCGGCGGGTTGTCGCCGACGCCGGCGATCTGCGCCTCGTAGGCCATCATCCCGGCGAGCTTGATCGCGGGCCTGGCCAAGATGGCCTCGGCGAGCGCGACAGCGTCGGAAGGCGACCGTACCGGCGAGCGGCGCGCGCCGGCCCGGATCCGGCCGCCGAGCGCCTGGAAGCCGGCGTCGATGTCGATGGCCACGCGGACCGGATGCGCGTCCGGCACGCTGGCGGTCGCCTTCTCGATGAGGTCCAGGTGGTCGGTGCTGTCCACCATGACCGTGACCGCGCGGGCAGCGGCCGCATCGCTGGCCAGGCTGGCCAGCGCGGTCTTGTCGGCCGTCGGGTAGGCGACGACGATGTCGTCCGAAGTACCGCAGGCCACCAGCCAGAGTGCCTCCGGCAGCGTGAACGCCAGGATGCCCCGGAAGCCGTCCAGCCTGAGCGTCATGTCGATCAGGTGCCGGCACCGCACCGACTTGCTGGCGAGCCGGATCGGCGTGCCGCCAGCACGGCGCGCCATCGCCGCCGCGTTCGCCCGGAACGCCGCGAGGTCCACGATCGCGAACGGCGGTTCCAGGTGCGCGGTCGCGCTGTCGTATCGCCCGAGGTCGCGGTCGCTAGCGTTCATGCGGTCTGTCGTCACTCCCCGTCGTCGGCTTCCGCCGAGTCCTCTTTCGTGAGCGCGGCGTACTCGGCGGCCGTCAGCAGGCCGGGCGGCACGTCGTCGCTGTCATCGAGTTCGATCTTGAACAGCCAGCCCGCTCCGTACGGGTCGGAGTTGACGAGCCCGGGGTCGTCATCGATCTCCGGGTTGACCTCCGTGACCTCGCCGTCGACCGGCGAGTAGATGTCGCTGACAGATTTGGTGGACTCGACCTCGCCGCACGGCTCACCGGCAGTCACCCGGGTGCCGGCCTGCGGTGCCGAGACGAACACCACGTCGCCTAGGGCGCGCTGCGCGTGGTCGGTGATGCCGACGGACGCCACGGAGCCGCTGATCGACACCCACTCGTGCTCGGGGGTGTAGTACAGCTCGGCAGGTACGGTCATTTTTCCCTCTTTTGCAGCATGTTGTACGGCTTGGTCCGCGGCTAGCCCGCTCGACGGTAGAACGGAAGCTCGACCAGTCTGGCAGGCTCAGCGTTGCCCCGAATGTCGACCGCCAGGCCGGCGAACTGCCCGCCTGCCGCGGCGGCGACATCGGGCCGCAGGTAGGCCATGGCGATCGGCTTGCCCAGCGTCGGCGATGGCGCCCCGCTGGTGACACTGCCCGCCGGCCGGCCTTCCCACAGCACGTCGTAGCCGTGCCGGGGGATGCGCCGCGAGCCGCAGACCAGGCCGACGAGCTGGCGCTGCGGAGCTGCCTGCGCCCTGGCGGTCAGCGCCTCCCTGCCGACGAAGTCCGCGTGCTTGTCGAGCTTCACTACCCTGCCGAGCCCGGCGTCGAACGGCGTGACGTCCGGTCCGAGTTCGTTGCCGTACAGCGGCATGCCGGCCTCCAGCCGCAGCGTGTCACGCGCCGCCAGGCCGGCCGGGATGAGGCCGTGCGGGGCTCCGGAGGCGGTCAGGTCGGCCCACAGCTGCTCGGCGTCGTCGGCGCGCGCGAATATCTCGAAGCCGTCCTCGCCGGTATAGCCCGTCCTGGCCAGCAGCACGTCGCGGTCGGCGACCTTCGCCGGGTAGCTGGCGTAGTACCTGATCTGGCTGAGATCGGCGGTCGTGAGCGGCGCCAGGATCGCCGCCGCGCGCGGGCCCTGAACGGCGATCAGCGCGTAGTCCGCGGTTTTGTCGGTCACCGTGGCCGGCCAGCCGGCCACCCGCTCGGCGAGGGCCGCGCTGACCGTAGCGGTGTTCGCGGCGTTGGCCACCACGAGGTACTCGGTGGCCGACAGCCGGTAGACGATCAGGTCGTCGAGCACGCCGCCGTCGGCGGCGCAGATCATGGTGTACCGGGCGCGGCCCGGTTGCAGCGCGGATAGCTCTCCGACCAGCGCGTAATCGAGTGCGTCGGCAGCGCCGTCGCCGCTGACGGCTAGTTCCCCCATATGGGAGAGGTCGAACAGGCCGGCGGCGGTCCGCACCGCGTTGTGCTCGGCTGTCTCGCTTCCGTAGCGCAGCGGCATCAGCCAGCCGGCGAAGTCAGTCAGCGTCGCGCCGAGCTGCTCGTGCACGGCCGTTAGCGGAGTGTGCCGCGGGGAATCTGCCACGATCGGTGAGCCTACCTGGAAGGGGGTGGCGCAGACTTGTCTGGTAGTCAACCCGCGCTGAACCTTGGGGGAGGCATGGACAGACTGACCGAACAGCAGATAACCGAGGCACTGGAAGGAGTGCCGGGCTGGGACCGGCAGGGAGACGCGATCGTGCACGTCGCGACGCTGGCCGACTTCGCCGCGGCGATGCTGTACGTGGGCGCCGTGGCCTACCTGGCGGAGAAAGCCAGCCACCACCCGGACTTCTTGATCGAGTGGAACAAGGTCACGCTGACTCTGTCGACGCACTCGGCGGGCGGGCTGACGACGAACGACTTCGGCCTGGCCGGGAGGATAAACCGGCTAGAAGGTCCCGCGTAGGGGTGCTGAGCTCGGCATACTCGGCCGGTCAAGGCCAGGGCTCGGGCCCGCGAGCGCCGGGAACCCGGCACCCCGTGGAAGGAAATACCGTGCTGATCGTGGTCGAAGCGATCGTTGCATCGAGACTGTGCCGCCAGGACACCGGATGCGGACGATGAGCTCAGCCACGGAGCCCGGTGGCTCGGCGGTGCCTGGGCTGACGCGGGCTGATCCGCGCAGTCCCGGTATCACCCGGATCCGCACGAAAGACGGTTTTCGCTATTACGGCCCGTCGGGCGCGGACGTCACCGACGCGACGACCTTGCAGCGGCTCCGATCGCTAGCGATCCCGCCCGCCTGGCGGGACGTCTGGATCTCGCCGGACCCGGCCGGTCACATTCAGGCGACGGGCGTTGACAGCCGGGGCCGCACGCAGTACCGCTACCACGAACTCTGGCGACAGCAGCGTGACGCTCTCAAGTTCGACCACATGCTGCGCTTCGCCGGCTCGCTGCCCGCGTTGCGCGCCGCCGTGCAGCGCGATCTGAGCCGCCGTGTCATGAGCCGCGATCACGTGTCCGCTGCTGCGGTCAGGCTGATCGACCTGGGCCTGTTCCGCATCGGCGGCGAGCGGTACGCAGAACTCGACCACCATTACGGCGTGACGACGCTCGAGAAGCAGGACGTTCGCGTCGGCCGCGACGGTGTGACCTTCGATTACGTGGCCAAAGAGGGTAAGCGGCGGGCGATTGCCATCCACGACAGAGCTGTCCTGCCGACCGTTCGCTCGCTCGCAAACAGCGACACCGGATTGGACACGTTGCTCAGCTGGCAGGCCGACGGCGGCTGGCGCCGGCTGCACTCTTACGACGTCAGCGCCTATATCGCGGACAACGCTGGCGGACACTTCACCGCGAAGGAGTTCCGGACCTGGAACGCCACCGTGCTGATGGCCCTGCTGCTGGCCAGCGCGGAACCTGCAGCTACCCAGCGCGGTGCCGAGAGGGTAATCACCGCCAGCATCCGCGGAGTTGCTGACCTGCTCGGAGACACCCCGGCGGTGGCCCGAGCGTCCTACATTGACCCTCGCCTCATCAGCCGCTACGAATCAGAGCGCCAGCTGCCGTCGATCCCGGTCCTGCCCGCCGAGCTGCCGGTCGGTGCGCTGGCCGAGACTGCGGTTGCCACGCTGCTCACGCCCGGTGCGTGATGGACGGCACGCGGCCACGGGAATCGTGATGCGCGCTCATCCGGCGCCGCCGGCGAACTTGCGGCGAGTCCGTGCACGATGCGGGGCGGAGCGCGCGACCCCCGTGCGTGCGCTCCGCCCCGATTGTCTTCGCCTGCGGGCGGCGCCACGCCCCCGGCTGGCGTCGCCCACAGGACGAAGATCCCCGTTGGCGCGACCCTCGTCGCCGCGAGCCGCTCAGAACGGCCGCGGCCGAAAGACCCCGCCGGGATCGGACGGCCCCGGACGAAGGTCCCCCTCCGCGTCCAACGGTTCCTGCAGCGACGCCCTCCCCCGTCCCGGCTGACCGGACCCGTGCGCCGCATGGGTTTCTAGTTATACACGCTGTCTGCATTCGATCACAGGTTGTTACGACATTCTGCTGGCAACTTACGGCCGTGGCGTCCGCGGGGAGTCCTGGGTAGGGTGACAGCGGCGGTTCCGGCCGCCACTGGATCCGCGGGCAGAGCTTCAAGCTCACCGGGCGCTGCAGCAGTGCGCCAGGTCAGTTCTTCCGGCCCGACGTCGCGGATCCGCGGGCGCGAGGAAGGACTGCCGTGTCCGCTCAGCCACGCTCGCTTCCGGATCAGCCGAGCCTGCGCTATCTCAAGATCGAGGCCAAGCGCCGTCTCGCGGCCGGCGAGTTCGCGAGCCTGCACGAGGCTCAGCTCGCCATCGCGAGGGAGCACGGCCTGCCGAGCTGGGCGGTGCTCAAGGAGCGCGTAGCTGCTCAGCCAGACCACGAGAACCACGCCGTCACCCAGCTGAAGTGGCTGGTTTCCCGGTTCGGGGCGGCGGACAGCCCGAACTGGGCAGCTCCGGACGAGACCGAGCTGCTCGCGCACTTCAGCGAGCGGTTCCTCGCCGTCGCGACGCCAGCGCGCATCGTGCAGACTCTGTCGCGCCGTGCCGAGCAACTGCGTGCTGAGCTCGTCGTGTTGCACGCCGATCAGGAACGGGTCAGGGCACGCATCGGCGGCATGCAGTTCGAATCCGCCGCCGAACCGGAGCCGCCGCATCGGCTGACCGGACTAGCTGTGTACCCCGTCGGGGCGACAGTCACCGATCGGAGGGTAGCGGCACCGTCCAGCCGCGTCTCCGGACCGGTGCCGGACGGTGTCACCGCGATCGCTGACACGGCGCTGAGTGAGGTCGGACTGGCCGGACTGGTGCTGGCCGGCGGCGGCGCCGACGGCGCCGCCGCCGTGCCCTCCGAGCCGCCGTGGGTCGTCGCGCACGGCTGGGCGGACCTTGACGGGAACGTCCCGTTGCGCCCCGAGCACCGCTTCCCGGCGATGTCGGTCACCAAGCTGATCACGGCCACGACGGTGCTGCGGCTTGTCGCCGACGGGCTGGCGAGGCTGGACAGCCCGGTCAATGATCACCTGCGCGGCGTCCGGCTGGCGGACGACACGGTGACCATCAGGGAACTGCTCAGTCACAGTGCCGGGGTAGACGCCAGCCTCACGACGTTCGCCGACGCCGTTCCCGACCTGGTCTCGCTGGCCGGACCGGTGATCTCCTGCGACGGCCCGCGCGGCGAATTCAGCTACAGCAACGCCGGGTACGCGGTGCTGGGCCAGCTCATCGCGGACCTGACCGGCGCCAGCTACGCGCAGGCGGCGGACAACCTCGTGCTCCGGCCGCTCGGCATGACGGCCTCGTCGTTCCCGGCAGCGTGGCCTGGCTCCGCACCGGACGCGGTCAGCGGCTACGAGCTGGCGCCGGATGGCACGTTCACGCAGCTGCCCGGCAAGGTGTGCACGATGCCCTCGGCTGGCGGGCTGTGGGCAACCGCCGCTGACCTCGTCCGGTTCGCGTTGTCCTGGTCGTCGCTGCTGCCAGAATCGCTCAGCGGGGAAGCGCTGACACCGCACGTCGCGCGGAACGCGGCTGTGCATGTCGGCCTGGGCTGGAACGTGAACCCTGAGCGCGGTCTCGCCGGCCACCCGGGCGGCGGCCCGGGTGGTTCTTCCTCGCTCGTGGTGCTGCTGGCCGAACGGCGGGCCCACGTTGCCCTGACGAACCGGCGCGTCCCGATCGAGCCCGTCAACGGCCAGGTCATACGCGCGACGCGCTAACCGCGCTGCTGTACGCCGGGACGCCGATGCTGACGCCGAGTGCTACGGTCGGGCCGGTGCACACGTTCCCGGTGTCGGTCAAGGGCGTCGCGGTTCAGGACGGCAAGGTCCTCCTGCTGGAGAACGAGCGGAACGAATGGGAACTGCCCGGCGGCAAGCTCGAGCTCGGCGAAGACCCGGCCGGCTGCGTCGTGCGCGAGATCGGTGAGGAGACCGGCTGGCAGGTCGCCGCGGGGCCGCTGCTCGATTGCTGGCAGTACCACATCGGTCGGGGCGCCGACGTGCTGATCGTGACCTACGGCTGCGACGTGCTCTCGGCCGGTCCGCCGGTGCTGAGCGACGAGCACAAGCGGGCTGGCCTGTTCGCGCCCGGCGAGGTAGCCGGGCTGGCCATGCCGGATGGCTACAAGCGGTCTGTCGCCGCGTGGTTCGCGCGCCAGGCGGATGGCGTCAGTCGAACGCGCACGGCAGGTGCTTGATCCCGTTGATGAAGCTCGACGAGAGCCGGTCGGGCTCGCCTGCCGCGCGGATGGTGGGCACGCGGGTCAGCAGTTCCCTGAGCATCGCGGTGATCTCCCTGCGAGCCAGGTGCGCGCCGAGGCAGAAGTGCGGGCCCGCCGCGCCGAATCCCACGTGCGGGTTCGGCGAGCGGGTGATGTCGAACCGGTCAGGATCGGCGAAGACCGCCCCGTCGCGGTTGGCCGCCCAGTAGACGAGCACGGCCTTGTCGCCCTCGCGGTAGTCGTGGCCGTTCAGCGTGCAGTCCCTGGTGACCGTGCGGCGCATCCAGATGACGGGGGAGACGTACCTGACGATCTCCTCGACCGCGCCGGGCAGCCGTCCCTCGATGTCGGCGAGCAGCAGCTGGCGCTGCTCAGGGTGCTGCGTCAGCAGGTTCAGCCCGTGCGAGATCGCGTTTCTCGTGGTCTCGTTCCCGGCGACCACCAGCAGGACGAAGAACGAGCCGAGCTCGGCCGGGGTGAGCTGCTCACCGTCGATGTTGGCGCTGGCGAGCGCGGTGATCAGGTCGTCCTGCGGGTGCTGCTGGCGCGCCGCGGCCTGCTCCATCACCAGGTCCGCCAAGTCCTTGCCGGCCGTGAGCAGCTGAGTGACGGCCTCGTCGAGGTCCTCGCTGATGAACTCGCGGTCCGCGCCGGACAGGATGATGTTGGTGTTGCGCAGCACCATGTCGTAGTGCTCGCCGCCGATACCCATCATCTCGCAGATGATCCGCAGCGGCAGCCTCGTCGACACCTGCTGCACGAAGTCACCGGGGCCGGCCGCAAGCAGCTCGTCCACGATCGACGCAGCCGTGCGCTGCACGTCTTCCTCGAACTTCTTGATCATCTTCGGCGTGAACGCGCGGGATACGATCCGGCGCAGCCGGGCGTGCCGCGGGTCGTCCATGTTGATCATGGAGCCGAAGTACTCGTTGAACTCCGGTGGCAGGTCTTCGATGCTGGTGGCGCCCTGGGCTGACGAGAACAGGTCGGGCTGCCTGCTCGCCTCCGACACATCGGCGTGCGAAACGAACGCGTAGTAGCCGCCGCCAGGCGTGCTAAACGGGCTCTCCGGTTCCGTGAAGTACGGCGGGCTCGGCAGCGCGCGTAGCTTGGCGAAGTCGGCGTGCCGCACGTCGAGCGGCTGCTCCCAGAACTCGATGAGCGATATGTCGATGCCGTCGACGGTGTTAACACGCGCTGCGCTTGGGTTGGCACTAGCGTCCGCGGTCATCGGCGGTCCACCTCCGGCTAGAACGGCGTTCTAATACCAGTGTGGCAGACCGGCGTGCGCGCTGGCCATGTTGTGCTCGCCCGGGGGATGACCGCTGTCGTCGCCCCCGGTGGTCAAGCGCGCGGCGTGAGCGTCAGCCTCTGAGCGCCGCCTCCATGGTGCGCGTGCTGCCGGGCTGTCCCGCTGGCGCGGGGCCGTCAGGCCGGCCGGCCGGGGAGGGAACGCGCCGGGCCGCGAGCAACGCGATCGCCACCGGGACGGACACGCCGCTCATCTCGACGACCACGCAGGCGATGCTGGCCCTGGGCACCTGCAGGAGCGCCCAGCCGTCGGTGGTCGTCCGCGCGAGCGCGAGGTCGTCGCCGCGCAGGCCGGCTCTCGTGAGGCACGCAGCGACAGCCTGCAACCGCGCCGCCAGTGCGGCCGGCTGCTCCGCGAGCTGACTACGGAGCAGCGCATAGGCCGTCGCCAGCCACGGGACAGGCTGTGCCAGCCATCGCTGCGACTCCACCGTGGTCCACGCGCAGGCGACCGGGATGGCGGCGGAGACGGTGAGCCCGAATCCCGCTAGCGGGCCCTGGCCGGGCGCCGTGGCCGCGTTGCTAACCCGCTGGGCGGGCCCTCCCGGTGCAGTCTGGGACCCGCGCGGCCTGGCTCTGCGCGCGCCGTGGTCGGACGACTGCCTGGGCACGGCGGTCCCGATCAGCTGGGGCAGCTGGCCCTCGGGCTGACCGCAGGTGACGGTGATCTTCACCGCGTCGT
>JASIGS010000469.1 GCA_030052355.1 Streptosporangiaceae bacterium
GACAAGGCCGGGTCGATCTTCAACCTGGTCCGCTGGGTCAGCAACCGCGCGATCAAGGAACTGTTCGTGCCGCCGACTGACTACCGCTACCCGCACATGGGCTAGGTCCGGACCGACCGGCGCCGATTCCGGCGTTTGGACCTAACCGTGATCACGATCGCGATTGCAAGGCACGCTATTGCCGGCAGCAGGAGCCAGTCGCTGATGACGTTGATCTCATGCAGCTGGCTGGCAGGCCAGTCACGCGCCTGAGCGATCGCTTGAAAGAGCCAGAACGTCGTGAGTATCAGGAAGCATGCTGCGATGTACACGTTGGCGCGGACGCGCTTGTCGATCCAGAAGACGAGCAATCCGGCCCAGGCCAGCAACAGCGCGCTGTTCGACCCGAGCAGCGGCGCGCTGGTCAGCAGGTAGATGACCAGCCCCGTCAGTGCCGGGACGGCAAGCAGGACTGCGAGCTTGACGGCCCAGCTCTCCGGCCTTCCGCGACGCACCGCGCCCACGCTTACAGCGTAACCGCGGTAGCGGCGGCGAACTATGGCTGCGGGCCGCGCGTTGTGCGTGTGGATGCCCGAAACGGGGGAAGTTTACGGGCGCTCACCGGCTCAGTGGAGGACGCGCGGATGACCGACGACTACGGGGCAGTTGCACGGCAGCAGGGTGCGGGCATCGCACCGATCTCTGGCACGGTCGTCAGCCGGGTCCCGGACGACACCGATGACACCGATGACACCGAGGCGGCGAGCGAAGACGGGCCGGGCGGCACTCGCGACGTGTGTCCGGAGGAGAGCTGGCCGGGCGAGAACGGCAAGGACGCGCGGCGTGCCGAGCTGATCGCTGCGGCGCAGGCGAGCTGGATCGCGGCGCTCACCGACCTGGGCGGCCGGAACACGCTGCTGTACTACAAGGACCGCCGCACCGGCACGCTCGACCTGTCGGCTGCGGACCCGGACGCGCTGGAGAAGTTCCTGCGCACGGGCTCGATGCGGCTCACCCGGCTGTTCCGTGACGTGGACGCGCGGGCCGACGCGATCAGGCGCGTGCAGGTCATCTACCGCAAGGCGCGTGAACTGCTCGAGGAGCGCGGCATCCGCGTCGCCTACCTGGCCACCGGCATGGCGCGGTGGGACGAGCTGTTCCTCGAGCCGGCCGCGCCGGTGCTGCTGCGCGGCCTGACCATCAGCCCCACGAGGGCCAGGCACGACGACTTCGACCTGCTGCTCGAGGACGACAGCGAGGTCAATCCGGTCCTGCTGCACAAGCTGGCCAGCGTCTTCCGCGCGAAGACCGACGACCTGGCCGACGCTCCGCCGGAGAAGATCGGCGAACTGCTCTGTAACGCCGCGGCGGACGCCGAGGTACCCGGGTTCCAGATCGTCGACCGGCGGGTGATCGGCACGTTCACCTACGCCAAGCTGCCGATGGTGCAGGATCTGCAGGCGGCTGGCGAGCTGCTGGGCGACAGCGACGTCGTCGCGGCGATCGCCGGCGATCCGGACGCACAGGAACTGCTCGGCGCCGACGAAGACACCGGGTCGCGCCTCGAGTCGCCCGAGCTTGACTACTCGGTGCTGGACGCCGACTCCTCGCAGCGCAACGCCATCGACACCGTGCTGGCGGGCCGCAGCCTCGTGATCCACGGTCCGCCCGGCACCGGCAAGAGCCAGACCATCGCGAACCTGATCGCGGCGTTGGTCGCGCGCGGCCGGAAGGTGTTGTTCGTCGCCGAGAAACGGGCCGCCATCGACGCCGTGCTCTCCCGGCTCAAGGGCGCCGACCTCGGTGAGGTCGTGCTCGACATCCACGAGGGAACGCGCGACCGGCTGCGCATCGCGCACGATCTCGGCGATGCCATGGAGCAGGCGCAGGCGGCAGCGAACCCCGACGTGACCGACCTGCACCGGCGGCTCATGGACCGGCAGCGGCGCCTCGCCCGGCACGTGTCCGCGCTGCACCAGGTCCACCAGCCGTGGGGTGTCACGGCGTTCGACGTTCAGTCGGCGCTGCTCGGCGTTCCCGAGACGGCACGCACGCGGATCCGGCTCGGCGCGCCAGAACACATTGATAAGGAACGCGCCGACCAGATCCGCGATGACCTTCGAGAGTTCGCCCATCTGGGGGGGTTCACGCTCAGGCCGGGGAGCACGCCGTGGTTCGGAGCTGCCCTGCGAACGACGGAAGACGCACGCCAGGCCTGCGAACTTGCCGTCCGGCTGAGTGGCCGCGGCCTTCCCTTGTTCGCGCACAAGATCGCTCGCGCTTGCGAGGAGACCGGCCTTCAGGCCTGTCGTTCCTATTCAGAAGGCGCGGC
The DNA here is from genome assembly GCA_030052355.1 of Streptosporangiaceae bacterium. The sequence continues at coordinate 2,312 of JASIGS010000469.1, forward strand.
GAGGATGCGGCTGTTCGCCGCGGTCAAGACCACAATCCGCACCTTCTCCGCCGCCGTTTACACGGCGGATCCCGCGCGGCTCGCCGTGGCGGCTGGCGACGGCGCGGGCCTCGGGTTCCGGGAACGCCGCGGGCTGCGCAAGCAGGCACGCTCGCTGGTCGCCGCGGGCACGCTGGATGACGCGCAGCTGGCGGCGGCGCTGGTCGAGGCGGCCAGCCAGCTCGAGCAGTGGCGGCAACTACGCACCGACGACGGCCTGCCGCGGCTGCCCGCG
>JASIGS010000470.1 GCA_030052355.1 Streptosporangiaceae bacterium
CTGCTGAACCGTGTGCTGGCTGCGCTGGAGCGCATCCGGCACGCGAGCGACGAGATAGTCGCCTCCGGCACAGAACTCGTCAGTGACCTCGACGGCCTGCCGGAGGCGCTGGCCACCACCGACCAGACCATCAAGGACGTCTCCGCGGGAGCGGCCCGGTACGGGGACTCGGTCTCCAAGCTCCTCGGCTGAGAGAAAAAGGGGGTGCTGTCCATGCGAGCGGACGCCCAGACGACGCTCACGGCCTCGGGTCTGGTCATCGGCATCACGGCAGTTGGCCTGATCCGCGTGATCTTCCACCTGCGGGCAATCCAGGCGAACCTCGCCGCCACGACGGACGCGGCGCAAACCATCGCGGACCTGACGAGCACCGTGCCGGATCGCCTGACGTCAGTCAACGCGAGCCTCAAGCCTGTCCGCGACTTCTGCGACACGGTCTGACCGGTCCCGGGGAGGTGAATCCGATGCGCCGATATGCCTGTGCACGCGACTCCGGTGCTGGCACCCGAGGGTCCGGCTGGATAGCCGGTTACACAATCGGCACCGGCCTCGTGGCAGTCGTCGTTGCGCTCGTGTCAGCGATCCTGGCCTATGCGAAGTCGATCGGCGAAGAAGCGCCGAAGATCAACGCCGCGCTGCAGGAGGCTGAGCGCAACACCGCCCCGCTAGGGGCGCTGCGTACCACCATCGACGATGCGAATGCGATCGTAGGCGGCCTCGAGCGCGGCCGCGCGCGGCTGGGAGGCTAGCGATGTCTGGTTACGACCGGAGAGAGTGGAGACGGGCGATAGCCGCTGGCTTCGTCGTCGACGGTGCCGTGGCTGCCCTGCTGAGCCTTCTCGTCTACCGTGTGCAGCGCATCGACCAGCACGCGGTCGATGTGCGCGAGACGTTGCGGGCGGCGCAGGCAAATACCGCCAACGCGGCGCTGATCCCGCAGGTCGCGGACGGCGTCGACGCCGTGCTCGCCGAGGGACTGCAGCATCACCTGTTCCTCGGCCGGGTCCTCGAGAAGGTGAAGCGATGAAGCGCCTGGTTGTTCTCACGGTGGTCGTCATCGCAGTACTCACGGGCGGGCTCGCCCTCTACCTCTTCTGGGTCGGGACACTGCTGAACCAGGTCGCCGCAGACCTGGAGGACTCGGCTGACCTCGTCCGGGAGATTGACTCCAACGCCAAGGTCATCCGGCCCGGAGTGGCGCACATCAACGAGGTGGGCGGGGTCGTGGCCGGTGCACTCCCGCTGCTCTACGGGATGGCAGAGGAGATCGTCCGGAGCATCGCCAGCAAGCCCGCGGCCTCCGCCGGGACCGACGCGGGCAGTACGCCCGGAACGCGTCGTTCCCGGCTGCACGACGGGGTTGGCTTCAACCCGCCTGGCTAGGCGGCGGGCAGCAGTACCAGCGCTCGGTTGTGCGGGCCCTTGAAGTCGAGGATGACCCGCTCGGAAGCGCCGTGGGCGCCGTGATGCCTTTCGACCGCATCGAGCAGGTCATCCCGGCCGAGCCTTTTATTCCTCGACCAGAAGTTGCAGCATGGCACGACGATAACCGGCCGTACTTGTGCCGAGTCGACCACCTCGCGGAGCGCTTCGTCCGGATGGAGGCCGATGACAACGTCGTAATAGCCAGCCATATCGGCGCAGTATTCTTCGGCCCGGCTGGAAACCCCGCGAAGAACGTAGCCGCGCGGGTCCACGACATCGCAGTCAATGTTGTGCCGCTTACGCAGGAGCCGCGCCAGCATTCCCTGCCCGCCAGCCACGTCCGCGGCGGTTCTTGCCTGCGGGAACCGGGCGGCGACGAAGTCGGCAGTCACTTCGAACCGCCGCTCGTCACCGTGAAACCGGTGTGTCCCCACTGCAGACCTCGGAATTTGATACGCGTACCTGCCGGCACCCAAGTCCGAGCCTACAAACCTATCAGCCCGGTGCTTGCGGCCTGCGCTCGAGCAGTCAGCGATCCCGGGCGGAAAGCACGCAGAACTCGTTTCCCTCTGGGTCGGCGAGGACAGTCCAGGACACCCTCGAGTCATCCTGTCCGACGTCAACCCGCGTCGCTCCGCGGGCCAGCAACGACTCGATCAATGCGTCCCGGTCATCCGTGCTGTGCGGCGCCAGGTCGATGTGCAGCCGGTTTTTAACTGCCTTGCTCTCCGGGACCGAAACGAAGTCCAGCCCCGGCCCGACCTTGGTCCATTCCTCTGCCGGGATCGGCATGTCCTGCGCGTGCTTGGGGATCACCACGGCCTCATCGTCGCCTTCAAAGACAAGCTGCCAGTCCAGCACGTCCGCCCACCAGCGGGCCTGGGCGTGGAGGTCGTGGCAATCGACCACCACCGAGTACCACTTCAGCGCCATGAGCCGACGTTAGCGCGCCGCGGATGCTGGCAGAAGAGATCTCCTAGGACGCGGCCGGCGACGCGAGGGTGAGCCGGAGGGTGTGGCCCCGGTGCGGTAGCTTGCGCCGGACGGCAGGGATATGTGACGCAACGGCGGCTGGATGGCAACTAGAAACGTGACCGACGGAACGGCAACAGCGAGGCAGGCCGGCGGAACCCGCGCGGTGGCCGACTTCGAGCGGCTGTACAGGGCCAACGTGGAGGCCGTGACGTCCTACTTCGCCCGGCGCAGCGCCGATCCGCACGTGGTCGCCGACCTCACGGCGGACACCTTCGTCACGGCGATCACCAGCTTCGGATCATTCGATCCGGGCAAGGGCACGGCGCGCGCCTGGGTGTTCGGGATAGCCCGGCACGTGTACGCCGCACACTGCGAGGCGTACGGCCAGCAGCAGGACAAGCTGCAACGGCTGGCGGGCCGGCGCGACCTGGCGCCGGACCAGCTCGAGGAACTGCTCGACCGCATCGACGCCGAAAGGGCTGGCCGCGACCTGGTCACGGGACTGGGCATGCTGCCGGACCAGGACCGCGCGGTGGTCGAGCTTGTTGACCTCTCTGGCCTGCGCCCGAAGGAGGCGGCGGCGGTGCTCGGGGTCACGCCGGGCGCGGCACGAATGCGGCTGATGCGCGCCCGTGCCCAGTTGCGCAGGCACGCGATACCCACGAGTCAGATCAGGGGTGACACGAGTGACTAAGTTCGCAGACCAGCTGTTCGACGACCTGATGCGCGAGCACGGATCGGGGCTGGCAGATTCCGCTCCGCCGGCGCACCCTCAGCGGCATGTCGCGGCGCGCTGGGCGCTGCTGTCCGGCGGCGGCACGCTGGCCATCGCCGGGGCTGTCGTTGGTGTCCTTGTGGCGGGGAGCGGAAGCCCTGCTCCGGTGGCCATGAACCGGAACCCGGCCCCAGGGGCGGCCGGCCGGGGAGCCCCGTACACGGTAACGAAGAACCCCGGCGGCTCGATCACGCTCGCGGTCTACAAGAAGTCCGGGATAGCGGGAGCCAACGCCCGGCTCCGCCAGCTCGGCGACGACCAGGTGGTCGTGGTGCCAGTCGAGGCGGGCTGCCCGAAAGTGCCGCCGCCCGCAGCCTCGGCGCGCGGCGCCCAGGTCACCACCGAGACAGGCGTCGCGGCCAACGGGTCCATCACCGTGAACGCGCAGGGCATCCCGGCCGGGGACATCCTCGTGGTCGGCGTCGAGACCAGCGGGCAGACCCGGCTCACCGTGGGAGCCCTGACCTCGCCCCCGGCGCCGGCCTGCATGCCGCCACCAGCCGCCGGCGCCGGCGGCTCACAGGTCACCGGCAGAGCCGCCAGCGGGCCCGCCTAGAACCGGGCTCGGCAGGGACGGGGAACGCGACGTCCGCGGGCGTTCCGGCCATGGCCTGCTGATGCCGGATGGTGAGATCCTGCCAGCATGGCCACGGTTACAGCACAGGACGAGGACCTCGCCGCCCGATTCGCCCGTGACGGGTACGCGGTCTTGCCGGCCGCCCTGTCAGCCGCCACCGTCACCGGCCTGCGGGCCGAGGCGGTGGCGATCTGCCGGGGCCAGCGCGGCGCGGTCGGCGGAATGCAGCAAGGCGCCGAGGATGAGCCCGATGACGCGGTCATCCGCCGGTACGCCTGCATCCACTTCCCGCACAAGATCTCGGCCATGATGCATGAGATGCTGGCCCACCCGGCGATCGTCTCCGCGCTCACGCGGGTGATCGGGCCGGACGTGAAGGCGATGCAGTCGATGCTGTTCACCAAAGGAGAAGGCAAGCCTGGGCAGGCCTGGCATCAGGACGAGTTCTTCATCCCTACCCGGGACCGGTCCCTGACCGCCGCGTGGATCGCGCTCGATGACGCCACGACGGAGAACGGCTGCCTGTGGGTCCTGCCCGGCTCGCACCGGGCCGGAGTGATCTATCCCGACCGCGAGCACGACGACGTGAGGTTCGACTGCTCGATCGAGGCCTACGACTTCCCTTACTCCGATGCCGACTCGGTGCCAGTCGAGGTGGAGGCCGGCTCGGTGGTCCTGTTCAACGGGTACCTGCTGCACCGCTCGCTGCCGAATACCGCACGCAGCGGGCTGCGCCGTGCCCTGGTCAACCACTACATGAGCGCCCAGTCGCTGCTGCCGTGGACGCGGCCGCCGGAGGGAGTTCACATCGCCAAGTGGGACTTCCGCGACGTCGTCCTGGTCGCCGGACGTGACCCCTATGCGTGGCGGGGCACCGCGGACGTCACGCAACCGTACATCCGGCCTGACCGCGACGGTGGCTGCCACCGCTGACTCGCATATCGGCAGCCCGCGGGCCCCCTGCTTTGCGCGGGTCCCGCCGCGATGGCCGCTTGCCTCGGGCCCGGGAGGATGTCAGTTCAGCCGAAATCGACGGAGCGGCCGACGCCGGCCCACCGCTCATCCTCGGCCGCTGTGT
>JASIGS010000471.1 GCA_030052355.1 Streptosporangiaceae bacterium
TGGCATCGATCTGGTCGTCGGTGACGCCGTGCTCGCTCAGGTAGGGCAGCACGTCTTGGCTGACGTGCAGGTAGTGCCACCTCGTCAGGTCGTCGAGTGCGCCCGGCGGGAACCAGTCCAGGTAGCAGGAGTAGTCGTGTGACAGCACCATGCGATCAGCGAGGCCCCGCCCGCACAACTCGGCCACGAGGTCCGCCCGCTCGGTGAAGCTGGCGAAGTGGTCGATGCCGAAGCGGTCCATGCCGAGCGTGAGGCCGGCCTGCGCCATGGCTTCCAGGTAGTCAGGCTGGGTCACGTCGCCGCTGTGGCCGAGCACGACCCGTGACAGGTCGGCTCCCTCGTCCTTGAGCACCTCGAGGATGGCGGGCCCGTGCTGGCTAGCCGCGTGGGTGTGGATGGTGATCGGCGTTCCGGTCTGCGCGTGCGCTCGGCAGACCGCCCTGAGCACGCGTTCCACGCCACGTGTCAGCCCCTTCTCGTCAACCGCGCACTTGAGCATGCCGGCCTTCACCCCCGTGTCGCCGATGCCCTTCGTGATGTCGCGGACGAAGAAGTCCACCATGACGTCGCGCGCGGGCCGGCCGAGCCGCGCCTCCGCGCGCGCGGTACGCCGGGAGAAGAACAGCGGCACCTCGTCGAAGATGTAACAGCCCGTCGCCGCCACGATGTTCAGCTCCGGCACCTGCTCGGCGACGCGCTGAATGCGCGGCAGGTAACGGCCCTGGCCTATCACCGTCACGTCCACGATCGTCTTGATGCCGGCGGCCGCGAGCGCGCGGAGCTGGCGCGCGGCATCGGCCACCCTGGCGTCCTCGTCCCCCCACTCCTCCGGGTAGTTCTGCTGGACGTCGGCGGTGAGGATGAAGATGTGCTCGTGCATGAGCGTGGGGCCGAGCCCCGGTACGTCGACCGGGCCGCGGACCGTCTGAACCTGCGCCATCCGAGACTCCTTTAGCGCTGCGGACAAACCAACGATAGGGAACCGGCGGCGGGCCAGGGAGTCGCGGATTTCACTCTCAGGACCAAGATCGACGAGCTTTTAGGCCTATTCGTCCGCAGATCGTCGGTTGGTGCCGAGGTCAGCCACGGATTACCGCGACGCCGCAGCGGGTAACAGCGTGCCGCGGAAGCCTTGGGCAGGACCGGCCGGCCATAGGGGCTTCACCCGGCGGAGCGGGCATGTCATTCGACGAGTTGATCAGAAGGATCGGCGAGGCCATCGACGCCGTTGGAGTCGCCGTGATCGTCGTCGGCGCGCTGATCGCCGTCTGCTCCGCAGTGGTCAGGCGCATCCGGGGCGAGGCGGACATATTCGGCCGGTTTCGCGAGCAGCTCGGCCAGACCATCCTGCTCGGCCTCGAGCTGCTGGTGGCTGCCGACATCGTGCGCACGGTGGCGGCCCAGCTCACCATCATCGGCGTGACGACACTCGGCATCATCGTGCTCATCAGGACGTTCCTGAGCTTCTCGCTGCAGGTGGAGATCACTGGCCGGTGGCCGTGGCAGAAGAAGCAGGACGGGTCCGTGCCGCGCTAGGCGGCTGATCTGCCAGCATCGGTGGCAGCCCGAAGTGGCGGAGGACACCGGCGTCGAGGAACCGCGTGACGGCGCGGATCCGATGGCCGTCGGTGGTGAGGACGATCAGCCCGGTCGCCTCGGCGCCGCCACCAGGCCGGTCGAGGTAGCACCCGAACGCGGGCTGCCCGTTGGCGCCAGCTGGCAGCAGCCGGAACCGCCGGCCCGCGCGCCAGGCCGCGCTCGCGCGCAGGAAGCCGGCGATGGCCTCCCGGCCCTGGTACTGGTGCGGGGCCGGCGGCATGGCCAGCCAGGCGTCGTCGGTGAGCAACCCGATCACCGCGTCGATGTCGTCCGAGCCGAACGCGTCGGCGAACCGCTGCGCGAGCGCGCTGTCGGCTGCGGCCGGACGCGCCAGCCCGGCCTGCACGGCGCCCGCGCTGCCGTGTTCGGCGCGGTGCTGCGTGAGTGCGGCGCGCGCCCGCTGCAGGCTGGACTTGACCGCCACCGGGCTGGTGTCGAGCATTTCCGCCACCTCTGCCGTGCGGAACCCCAGCACGTCTCGCAGCACCAGCGCGGCTAGCTGTCTTGGCGGCAACTGCTGCAGCGCGATGACGAAGGCCAGCTCGATCGTCTCTCGTGACTGGTACCGCGCTTCGGGACTGGCGGTGCCGTCGGCCGGGCCGGGCAGCAGCGCGTCCGGGTAGGGCTGCAGCCAGGTCACCTCGGCGCGGCTGGTCGGCTCCGGCGGCTCGAACGGCGGCAGCGGCGCCGCGACCGCCCGCCGCGAGTCACGGATCGCGTTCAGGCACCGGTTGGTCGCGATCCGGTACAGCCAGGCGCGGACCGAGGCGCGGCCCTCGAAGCCGGCCAGTCCCCGCCAGGCCGCGAGCAGCGTCTCCTGCACGGCGTCCTCGGCGTCGTCGACCGAGCCGAGCATGCGGTAGCAGTGCACCCGGAGCTCGGCCCGGTGGGACTCGGTCAGCTCGCGGAACGCCTGTTCGTCGCCGTCCCTGGCGCTCCGCAGCAGGACGTCCTGGCTCATCCGGTCATCGTGGCACGGCGGGCTGCGGTCCCTTCTGGCCGTCCACGGTGTCTCAACAACGACAGACGACTCAGCCGGAGGGATCGACGACATGACGACAAGCACACCGGAGCACCAGGCAGCGGGCGCGGATCACGCCCTCGCCGTGGCGACGGCCTTCCTGGACGCCTGGACCAGGCAGGACTTCGAGACGGCGGGCCGGTACCTGGCCGCGGACCTGGTGTTCGACGGGCCGATCGCGCACTACCGGTCCGCGCAGGAGTTCCTGGCAGGGTCGCGGCCGTTCGCCACGAGGCTCAAGCCGGGCTGGTCTGCGGTCGCGGTCTTCGGCGACGACAGGCAGGCGCTGCTGCTCTACGACCTTCACCTGGTCTCCGGCGACACGATGCGGGTGGCCGACCACTACACGGTCAGCGACGGCAAGATAACGGCCGAGCAGATCCTGTGGGATACCGGCACGCGCCGGTAAGGCGGCTACTGATCTGACACGGCAACGTCCAGCACCGCGGCCTGGCCGTCGTCGGCCGCCTTGAAGGCACGCCGCAGCGCGTCGCTCAGGTCTTCTGGGCTCGCCCCGGCCTCGACACGTTCCCCGTGTGCACCGCAGGCCCTGGCCACCGCCGCGAGGTCGGGCGGGGACGCAAACCTCGTCCCCGCGACGGTCCCGCTCGCCGCCGATACCCCGTCAGGGAACAGGTCAAGCACCGGCAGCCGGCTCGCGCGGTAGCCATTGTTGTTCAGGACCACGGCGATGAACGGCGCCTGAGCCTCGGCGGCGAGACATAGCGCGGCGGTCGGGACGCCGAACATGAACGCGCCGTCACCGACGACGGCGACGACCCGGTTCGACGGCCGCGCCAGCTTGACGCCTACCGACGCGCCGAGTGCCCAGCCCAGGCCCGGGCTTCCCGCCGAGCACAGCGTGCCCGGCTCGGTGCGGGTGAGCAGCTCGGTCACGACTTCGGTGTTGG
>JASIGS010000472.1 GCA_030052355.1 Streptosporangiaceae bacterium
CCGCGCCATTGACGAGGGCCTGGTGATCGCTGGCTCGGCCGCCACCGTGCGGGCAAAGCTCACCGAGATGCTGCAGGCATCAGGGTGGAACCACTTCGCCGGGGCATTCGCGTTCGGGTCGCTGAGCTACGCGGAGGCACGCTCGTCGCTGACACGATTCGGCGCCGAGGTCGCCCCGGCGCTGCGCGGCCTGCGTCCGGGCTGACCGGGTTCGGGGCTTGGCCGTGCCCGCAGCTCCGGTACCGGACACGGCGTCCCGGGGGAACGTCGTTCCCCTCGATGGTGCCGGTGCGACGCCGGCCGTTAGCGCGCGAGCCCGCGGGCTGCGGCCGCTATGTGTGGCGCGCTGATGCCGGCCGCATCCAGCAGCTCCGCGGTTGTCCCTGATCCCGGCATCTCCCGCACGGCCAGGTGCACGACCGACAGCTCGGCGCGGCCCGCCGCGGTCAGCGCATCGACGACCGCGGAACCGAGCCCGCCCTCGGGATGGTGATCCTCAGCGACGACTATCCGGCCGCCGGTGGCCGCCGCCGCGGCGACCAGCGTGCCGGTGTCGATGGGCTTGACCGAGTACAGATCGATCACGCGCGCGCTGATGCCGTCGGCCTGCAGCTGATCGGCGGCAGCGAGGCATTCGTGCAGCGTGACGCCGGCGCCGATGAGCGTGACCTGGTCGTGGTCACTGCTGCGCAGCACCTTGGCGCCCCCGATGGGGAACCGCTCGGCCGAGTCGTACAGGACCGGGTAGGCGCCCCTGGTAGTGCGCAGGTAGGAGACGCCGTCCAGGTCTGCCATCGCGCCGACGAGCGCGGCCGCGCTGGTGGCGTCGCTCGGGTACAGCACCGTCGAGCCGTGCACCGCGCGCAGCATGGCCAGGTCCTCGAGCGCCATCTGCGACGGTCCGTCGGCGCCGATCTCGACGCCGGCGTGCGAACCGCTCAGCCGGATGTTGGCCTGCGATATGGCCGCCATCCTGATGAAGTCGTACGCCCGGGTCAGGAACGCCGCGAAGGTCGAGGCGAACGGCCGGTAGCCGCGCGCGCTGAAGCCCACGGCGGCGGCGATCAGCTGCTGCTCGGCGATGTACATCTCGAAGTACCGCTCGGGGTGCTCGTTGGCGAACTGATCGGCGAAGGTGGAGTTGCTGACCTCGCCGTCCATCGCGACGACGTCACGCCGGACGCCGATCGCCGCGAGCGCCTGACCGTAGGCCTTGCGCGTGGCGACCTTGTCGCCGACCTTGTAGGCGGGCAGCTGCACCTCGGCGCTGCCGGCATCGGGGCGCGCCGGGCGAGAAGACGGACCAGGCACCGGCCCGCGGACCGTCAGGTGACGCTCGCCGCCGAGTTCGATGATCGCGCGTTCGGCCATGTCCGGCGGCAACGGCTTGCCGTGCCAGCCCTCCTTGTCCTCGACCTCGGAGAAGCCGCGTCCCTTCAGGGTCCTGGCCAGGATCACGGTCGGCTGGTCGTGGTCGTCCTCGCGCGCTTCCCGCATGGCCCGGTCGATCTCGCCGAGGTTGTGGCCGTCAATGGCGATCACCCTGGCGCCGAACGCTGAGGCGCGCTTGCGGTACGTGTCCACGTCCCAGGACAAGTCGGTGGGGCCGCGCTGGCCGAGCCGGTTGATGTCGACCATGGCGGTCAAGTTGGAGAGCTTGTAGTGCGAGGCCTTGTCCAGCGCCTCCCACATCGAGCCCTCCGCCATCTCGCTGTCGCCGCACAGCACCCAGACGTGGTACGGCGCCTCCTCGACGTACTTGCCAGCCAGCGCCACGCCGACGCCATCAGGCAACCCCTGGCCGAGCGAACCGGTCGCCACGTCTACCCACGGCAGCTCGGGCGTCGGGTGCCCCTCCAGCCGGGAGCCGAACCGCCGGTAGCCGGTCATGAGCTCCTCGTCGGACACCACGCCGACCGCCTTGTACACCGAGTACAGCAGCGGTGACGCGTGACCCTTGGAGAAGATGAGGTGGTCGTTGTCCGGGTTCGCCGGATCGTCCCAGTCATACCGCAGGTGCCGGCCGACCAGCACCGCGAGCAGGTCGGCCGCGGACATGCTGGAGGTCGGGTGGCCCGACCCCGCAGACGTGCTCGAGCGCACCGAGTCGACCCGCAGTTGCTGGGCCAGCTCACCAGCCGTGCTGAGGTCAATGTCCGTCTTGATGACCGTGGGCGCAGCCACGAGTACCTCCCGAGTTCTTGATCCGGGCGACAAGCGCGCCCGCACACAACAGCCAGTCGCCCTAACCACGCTAGACCCCGGCCGGCGCCAGCGGAAACGGGCCGGCCGCGCTGCCGCCGTCGCGCCTCATGGCACGGGCAGAACGCCGGACCGTGCGACGCGTCCGGCGGGTCCCTATCGTTGGCATGGCTGCCTCGACCTGAGGAGGAAGGCGTGAACGGAGCCAAGGCGGTCGTCCGGACGCTCGTCGACTGCGGCGTGACCACATGCTTCGCCAATCCGGGTACCTCGGAGATGCACTTCGTCGCCGCGCTCGACGCGGTGCCGCAGATGCGCGCTGTGCTGTGCCTGTTCGAGGGGGTGGCAACCGGGGCGGCCGACGGCTACGGGCGGATGAGCGGACGGCCCGCGGCGACGCTGCTGCACCTCGGACCCGGCCTGGGCAACGGCCTGGCGAACCTGCACAACGCACGGCGCGCGCACTCGCCGCTGCTGGCGATCGTTGGTGACCATGCCACCTACCACAAGCGGTTCGACGCGCCGCTTGAGTCCGACATCGACGCGCTGGCCGGCACTGTGTCCGGCTGGGTCCGGCGCAGCGTCCGCAGCGCGGACGCGCCGTCCGACGCGGCGCAGGCCGTGGCTGCCGCCATGGCTCCGCCCGGTCAGGTGGCCACGCTCATCCTGCCCGCCGACGTGACCTGGACCGACGGCGCGGAGCTGGCCGCACCGCTCAGGGTCCGGCAGCCGTCCCCCGTCTCGCAACACGTGATCCGGCGCGTCGCGGCGGTGCTGCGCGGCGGTGAGCCATGCATGATCATGCTCGGCGGCACGGGCCTGCACCGCCCCGGGCTGGAAGCCGCGAGCCGTATTGCGGGGGCCACCGGAGCCCGCCTGATCGGCGAGACATTCGCGGCGAGGCAGGAGCGCGGGGCCGGCATTCCCCGCGTCGACCGGCTCGCGTACCTGGTCGAGGTCGCCACCAGCCAGCTGGCCGGCACCCGTCACCTGATCCTGGCCGGCGCCACCAGCCCGGTGTCCTTCTTCGCCTACCCCGGCAAGCCGAGCACGCCGCTCCCGGAAGACTGTCAGGTGCACGTGCTGGCCGAGAGCGGCGACGACATACCTGGCGCGCTCGAGGCCATGGCCGAACTCGTGGCGGCCGACGCCAAGCCGTCCCCGCAGCAACAGGAACGACCGAGCCTCGCGGATCTGCCCGACGGCGAGCTGACCGCGCAGACGGCCGCGGCCGTGATCGGCGCGCTGCTGCCTGAAGCCGCGATCGTCTGCGACGAGGCGAACACGTCCGGGGTGTGGCTGCCCGCAGCCACCGCCGGGGCTCCGCCGCACGACTGGCTGAGCCTGACCGGCGGCGCGATCGGCCAGGGCCTGCCGCTCGCGACCGGGACCGCGGTCGCGTGCCCGG
>JASIGS010000055.1 GCA_030052355.1 Streptosporangiaceae bacterium
CATCGCGGCGGCCGCGGGATCCACGCCGGACGGGCATACCTCCGTGCACTCAAAGCTGGCGTGACAGCGCCAGCAGCCCTGCTCGTCGTCCACCCAGGCCAGCACGTTCGCGGGGTCGGCGCCGCGAGGCTGCGCCACCACCCGCGCTGCCGCGGCTAGCGCCGCGGGCCCGACGTACCGCGGATCCGTGCCGACGATCGGGCAGGCCGACAGGCACAGGCCGCACTCGATGCAGTCCTCGTACCGGAAGAACGCCGTGGCGACTTCGCCTTGCCCGGTGAGCACGTCGTCCTGCCTGACCAGCGGCCGCCCGGCAGGTTCGAGGCTGTCATACAGGCCGCGCATGTCGACCACGAGATCGTGTTCGACCCTCGCGTTGCCGAGCGGTTCGACCAGAATCGGCCCGGAGCGCAGGTCGGCCAGCCTGGTGACGCAGGCGAGCACCTCGTGGCCGTTGGCACGCATGCCGCAGCTGCCGCACGACGCGTGGCAGCACGAGTAGCGCAAGGTCAGACTACGGTCGTGGTGACTGCGGATGTCGCGCAGCGCGTCCAGCAGCGTGGCGTCGGGCCCGACCGGGACGTCGAACTCGTCGAAGTGCGGGTGCGCGTCGCCGGGCCGCCACCTGGATACCCGGATCCTGCGAGTCTGGACCGGCGCCGGGCTGTCAGTCATTGTCATAGCGCCCGCCGCGTTCCTGGTAATAGGCCGAGTGCGGCGCCAGCACCGTCTCTGCCGTCCGGCAGGGAGCCTCGACCCCGAGCTTCTCGCACACCACGTCGCCTGCGGCCTGCGCCATCGCGCGGAGCGTCGTTGCCTTGCCGCCGGTGATCGTGACCAGGCCCTCGACCCCGTCGGTCTTCTTGTGGTCGAAGCACTGGAAGGTCCGCGACAGCTCCCGGCCCGTGCTGGCTGCGCCGCCCCCGACGAGCGGGCGCACCGCTGACCAGGCAGATCGCCGCTCCGCCGACGCGATCGCGGGCACCAGCTTGGCGCCCTCGCGGTACATCAGCGCGACGTGCTCGGCAGGGACCGGCGGCACGTCGGGATCGCCGACCACCCACGAACTGGTGCCGATCACCGACAGCTCCCGCTGCGGCAGGATGATGTCGCCGTCGCCGGGCTTGTGCAGCCGGTTCAGCACCCGGCCGCAGTACCGTCCACGGACGGCCAGCAGCACGCCCGGGGACAGCCGCATCGGGACGTCGACGCCCGCCGTCGCGCCGATCTGGCCGGACCAGGGCCCGGCGGCGTTGACCACGATGTCAGCCCGCAGCTCATAGTCCCGCTCGGCGACCAGGTCGTGCGCGAGCACGCCCGTTACCGTTCCGTTGGCCCGGGCTAGCCCGGTGACCTCGGTAAAGGTCCGCAGGTCAGCACCGTCGCGCTGGGCCGTCGCGAAGAACCGCAGCACCAGCCGCATCGGGTCGACCGAGGCATCGGGCACCTCAACGACGAGCTTCACGTCGGGGTTCAGGTTTGGCTCGAGGCGAAGCGCCGTCTCCGGCTTGTGCACGGTCGCCGGGATGCCGCAGGCCTCGCAGGCGTCAAGGAACGGCGTCAGATAGTCCATGTCGTCGTCGGTGACCGCGACGAAGAGCCCGCCGTTCTCCTCGAGTGAGCCGGGCGCGATCCGGCGCAGGATCGTGTTTTCCCTGATGCACTCCATCGCCGACTCGCGGTCGCTGACCGCATACCGGCCGCCGCTGTGCAACACGCCGTGGTGCCGTCCGGTCGTCCCGGAGGTCAGCTCGCCACGTTCAAGAAGAGTGACCCGCAGGCCGCGCAAGGAAAGGTCGTGCGCCACGCCGGCTCCGGTGGCACCCCCACCGATGACCACAACGTGCCAGCCGCGCAGTGACCCTGCCATGCCCCGCCTCCTCCGGTCGCCCCATCCAGAGCTCCGGCCCGCGGATCTTGGAATAGCGTTCACCAGGAGCGGAGGCAGGCTCCAGGGACCAACGTCACATTCGCCGGTGACCGACGGCTCTTCGCGTCAGCGGTGCGGGTGATCGCGTGTGCCCGCCCAGGGCGGGCTGATCTCAGGCGGCCGGCGTGGCGTCCGCGCCGACATGCTGGCCGGACAGTTCCCTGATGGCCGCCATCACCTGGTCAGTGGCGGCCCGGCTGACGGCCGGATCCTTGGCCGCCTCAGGCGCGATGTCGAATCGGATCGGCTTGCCGAAGGTGATGCTGGTGGCGTGCGGATGCGGCAGCTTGGAGCCGCGGGGGAAGGCCAGGTCGGTCCCGACGATGCCAGCCGGGATCACAGGCACCCCTGCCTGGATCGCGATTCGCGCTACGCCAGTTTTGGCACGGTGCTGCAGTCCGTCTCGTGACCTCGTTCCCTCCGGAAAGATGCCAACAAGCCTGCCGTCTTGCACTGCACGGACACCTTCAGCCACGGCCCCGCCCGCCGCGCTCGGGTCGTCGGAGGCAACGGGGATGACACCTGCCCCGGCCAGGAACCCGTGCAGGAGCGGCTTGTCGATGTACTTGGTCTTGGTGAGGAACATCACCCTGCGGCGCGGCACGACCAGGGGGAGCAGCAGCGGGTCGAGAAACGAGACATGGTTCGCGGCGAGGATGGCGCCGCCCTCGGCCGGGATGTTCTCCAGGCCCGTCACCCTCGGCCGGAACATCAGCCGCAGCCCGGGGCCCAGTGCCACGTACTTGAGGAACGACCAGAACACGGGGGAACCGTCGAGCCTCGGGGGGCGCTCTGCCATCAATCTCCTCGGCGTGGGTCCGGGCCTTCGGGGTCCGGGGTGTCCCCGGAGGGTACCGCTCCCGGGCGAGTACCTGCCGTAGGCAATAGTAACGGTACGCATCGACTACTGGGAGTACAGACGACGCTGCATTGCGTGCGCGAGGGGAGTGACCACTAAGCTACGAACTGGATACGCGCAGTGATCGGAGCGACGCGGGCAGACGTGCCCGCCCGGAGATTCGGACCGAAATTCCACATTGAATACAAGCGAGCTGCCGCCCCGCGATCCGCACGCCGAAGGCGTGATCGATCTGCTGGGAATGCTGGCATACGCCGAGCTGAGCGCTTTTTTACGGCTGTCCGACGACGCGGCGCTCGCGACCGACCTCACCGACAAGCTGGCGCTGGCCGAGATGTCAGTCGCCGAGTACGGCAACTACCGGAAGCTTCTGCGGCACCTTGACGAGATGCACGCGGACCCGGGCGCGGCGATGCAGCCGTTCGTGGCCGCGGTGGACGCCTTTCACGCGCACACCGCTCCGTCGGACTGGCTGGAGGGACTCGTCAAGGCGTACGTCGGCGACGGGATCGCGGCCGACTTCTACCGGACCATCGCCGTGCTGCTCGATCCGCAGACCGAGGGACTCGTCCAGGAGGTCCTCGCTGAGGACGACCGCTCGCAGTACATAGTCGGCAGAGTCAGGGGAATCGTCGAGTCCGATCCCGCGGTGGCTGGCCGTCTGTCGCTGTGGGCCAGGCGCATCGTCGGCGAGGCGCTCAGCGAGGCGCAGCGGGTCGCGGCGGAACGCGAGCCGCTCGCGCGGCTGCTCGTCGGCGGCGAGGCCGAGCAGCTCGGCGACATCGGCAGGATGTTCGCCAGGCTGACTGACAGGCATTCCGCCCGGATGGCCGCTCTCGGCCTCGAGCGACGCCCAGGGCCTGCGGGAGAGCAGACGGACGTCGGCTAGCCTGATGCGCGACGGCCGACAACGACGTTCCCCGGAGGTAGCCGGCAGTGGCCATCCTGACGCTGGTGCTCTGGTTCCTCACCGCCGCAGCGGGGGTCACCTTGCTGCGCGCCGGTGGCCTCGCCGCGCAAGCCGAGGCCGAAGAGCGGGTTGCGGAAGTGCCATCGGCAGCCACGACCACGGTTGCTGCCACCACGGGCGCCGCCACGGTTGCTGCCACCACGGGCCCGAGGGCCAGGTCGTCCGCGGTCCCGCTCACCCCTGAAGGGCTGCCGCCGCCGGTGCCACACGCACACGTCACCACCAGGCCGGGTCAGCATCCGCTGCTGGAGTTCGCCCACCCGGCGCTTGGCGTCACCGGGCTGGCCTGCTGGTTCATGTTCACGTTCGTGCACTACCGACCGCTCGCCTGGATCGCGTTCTGCATACTCGTGGTCACGATCGGGGTTGGCCTCGGCTGGTATTTCAGGAACGCCAGGGAGGTCAGCAACCACGAGGTCGGGGCCTCGCGCTTCCCGCCGCGGCTGATCGCCCTGCACGGGGGCATCGCGGCCGTCTCGATCGCGCTGACCGTGCTCACCGCCCTGATCGCGAGCCACGGGTAGCGTTCACCGCCGTTGTACCCGGACGCCGACAGGGTGTCGGACCCGGCTGGCAGACTGGCCGCCATGACCATCTCGGATCAGAAGTCGGACCTCCGCCGGTACCTGCAGCAAGCCAGGGACGCCATGGTCTGGAAGGTGGAGGGGCTGTCCGACTACAACGTCCGCCGGCCGATGACGCCGACCGGCACCAACCTGCTTGGTCTGGTCAAGCACCTGACGGGAGTCGAGATCGGGTACTTCGGCGCCACCTTCGGCCGGCCGCTGGCCGATCCCCCGCCCTGGACCGATGACGAGCTGCTTGATCGCGAGCCGATGATCGACATGTCGGCGGCCGCCGACGAGTCGCCTGACTACATCCTCGGCTGGTACCGCAAGGCGTGGGCTCACGCGGACGAGACGTTCGACGCGCTGGAGCTGGACGCGGTCGGTCATGTCCCGTGGTGGCCTGGTGAGCGCTCCGAGGTCAACCTGCACCGGATCCTGGTGCACGTGACCGCGGAGACGCACCGGCACGCCGGTCACGCCGACATCGTCAGGGAGCTCATCGACGGATCCACAGGCCTGCGGCAAGACGCCAGCAACATGCCACCGGGTGACGCGGCGTGGTGGGAGGCCTACCGGGCCAGGCTTGAGCAGGTCGCGCGCGCCGCGGGTGCCGCCTGACCCCTTGAAGCCGCGCCCGGGGTCCGCTCACTCCTCCCCGCATAGATCATCAGACTGCAGCAGATCGCACTACTTGTTCCACTATGTCCGGTAGCACGGAGCAGCGTCAGACCGCGACCTGGTCGATCTCTTTGACCAGTTCCGGCCAGAGCGGCGCAGCGAACAGGTGGCCCATCCGGTGCATGAGCACGAACCGCCCGTCCTGCACCGTCTCGGCGATCTTCCTGCCAGCCGCGGGCCTGACCAGCGGATCCTCGTCGCCGTTGATGGCCAGAACCGGTTGCCTGATGCCGGCGATGCCGCCCGGGGGCAGTTTCGCCGCGAAGCCGGCGGCCAGCGTACGGGCGCGGGCGCGCGGGTCCGGGTACCGGCGGCGCACGGACTCCGTCGCAACCTGCTCGAGCCAGTCGGTATCCAGCGGCATGCTCTTGGCCTCGCCCAGCCGGGATACGTCGACGAGCATCCGCTTCTTCTCCTCTGGGCTGTCGCCGTAGCGGCGGAACGTAAGCCGGAACGGGCCGGGGAAGCGGATGTAGCGGAACAGCAGCACCGGGTTGCCGTACTGCGGCACCGCCGAGATCAGCGTGATGCTCCTGACCCGCTCCGGCCGCAACAGGGCCGCGAACTGCGCGAGCCCGCCACCCGCCGAGATCCCGACCAGGTTGGCCGACTCCCAGTTCATGGCGTCGAGCACGGCCATCATGTCGTCGAGCAGGTCGGTGACTTCGTACGCCCGCTTCTTGCCGGTGAACTGCGTCGACAGCCCCTGATCCCGGTTGTCGTACCGCACCACCTGGAAGCCGGCCTCGACCAGGCTCTCGCAGAACCCGTCCGGCCAGCCGATCATCTGCCCGTCGAGCCCGTTGATGAGCAGCAGTGGCCTGCTCCGGGACGTTCCCCCCAGTACCTCGTAGGCGATCTCAACGTCGCCGTTACGCGCGACACCACTGTCCACGCGAACCTCCCTGTTACAATGCAGTCGCATTACATAATACCTCATGGCAATGCGGCTGCATGACAAAGGCGGGGTCCAGTGCCGAAGCAGGTAGACCACGAGGAGCGGCGACGGGAGATCGCCAGCGCGGTCGTGCGGCTGGTGACGTCGAAGGGGGTGGAAGCCGCGAGCCTGCGCACCGTCGCCGCCGAGGCGGGCGTTTCGATGGGCGCGGTCCAGCACTACTTCACGACCAAGGACCAGATGCTGCTGTTCGCCCTCGAGTACGGCAACGGCATCCTCGGGGCGCACATCCAGGACCTGCTCGCCGAGCGCCAGCCAGCCACGCTGCGCGAGACAGTCCGGCTGATCGGCACCCTGCTGCTGCCCCTGGATGATGACCGCCGGACGGGCGCCAGGCTGTGGGCTGGGCTGGTCTCCCGCGGCAGCGTGGACGAGCCGACGCGCAAGCTGGCCGAAGACGCCTACGCCAACCTCACCGCGTTCGTCGCACGCGGTCTCGCCGACGCGGT
>JASIGS010000056.1 GCA_030052355.1 Streptosporangiaceae bacterium
AAGGCCGCGACGTTCGAGGGCATGAGCCCCGGCGGGGTGGTGTCGAAAACCCTCATCGACTTCCACCGCCGGATGGCGGCCGGTGGCGTCGCCATGACGACCGTGTCGTACGTCGCGGTGTCCAGGGACGGCCGCGGAGCACCGAACGAGCTGTACATCCACGACGGCGCCGCCGACGGGCTGGCCAGGATCGTGCAGGCGGTGCACGCCGAGGGGGCAGCGATCTCGGCACAGCTCGGCCACGCCGGACAGGTGGGCACCATCAGGAAGCGCTATCTCGGCCCGTCCGCGACGCGCACCATAACGGGAACGCCCGTTCACGAGATCTCGGCCGTCGAGATCGACGCGGTGGTCGGCGACTTCGCCAACGGCGCGCGCATGCTGGCCGATGCCGGATTCGACGCGGTCGAGTTGCACTTCGGCCACCACTACCTCGTCTCGGCGTTCCTCAGCCCGAAGTGGAACCGGCGGACAGACGACTATGGCGGCCCGGTCGAGAACCGTGCCAGGCTGGCCCGGCGCATCCTGCACGCGGTACGCGACGAGGTCGGCGACAGGCTCGCGGTGACCGCGAAGCTCAACATGACCGACGGCATCCGCGGCGGCCTGAGCGTGACCGACAGCATCGCGGTCGCCCGGTTGCTGGAGAGCGACGAGGCCCTGGACGCGCTGGAACTGAGCGCGGGCGGCTCGCAGGCCAACCAGATGTTCATGTTCCGCGGCGACCCGCCGCGTAAGGAGATGGCGGCGGCGCTGCCCGGGATCCAGGGGCTCGCCTTCCGGGTCGCCGGCCCAGCGATGTTCCGGCGTTACCCGTTCAGCGAGGCCTACCTGCTGCCGACGGCGGGGCAGTTCCGGGCCGCGCTGTCGATGCCGCTGGTGCTGCTCGGCGGCATCAACACGGTCGCGACGATCAGGCAGGCCATGGCCGAGGGTTTCGAGTTCGTCGCGATGGGCCGGGCGCTGCTGCGCGACCAGAACCTCGTCGCCAAGATGGCCGACGGCAGCGTCACCGAGGGCAACTGCATCCACTGCAACAAGTGCGTCCCGAGCATCTACTCCGGCACCCGCTGCGTACTCGATCATCCGGAGCCGCTCGTCGTGCGCTGATCGATGCGCCGGCAGTCGTGCGGTGACGCTTGCCCCCGGGCCTATGCTTCCACTACCTGTCCGCGCGGATCGAGTTCGACCGGTTCGCGGGCAATCAGGCAGCGCGTCAGGCTCTTTGTGGGGGGACTTTCTGATGGCTTTGTACATGTATCAGGTTTCGTATACGGCCGAAGCGGTGGCGGCCATGATCAGGGAGCCGCAGGACCGGGTCGAAGCGGTCAGGCCATTGATCGAGGCCAGGGGCGGCAAGGTCGTCGCGGCCGGCTACCCGTTCGGCGAGTACGACGCCCTGGTGGTGTTCGAGGCACCCGACGACACTGCCGCTGCCAGCTTCGCGCTGGTGGTCGCGGGCAGCGGAGCGATGAAGGCGGGTAAGACCACCCGGTTGCTCAGCGGCGAGGAATGGGTCGAGTCCTTGCGGCAGGCGCAAGGCGCTGCGTACCGCCCACCGCAGTAGCAGCACGACTCCTATGCAGGCGCGTCCTCGATCACCCAGGACCGCTCCTCGTACGCTGATCGCGACCGCTGGCAATCTGCGTCGTCAGGTGGGCAACGTCGCTATCTGGTAGTCGGCAAAGCGCTTGTCGCGGGAGACGATAGTCAAGCCCTCCGCGAGCGCTTGCGCAATCAGCATTCGGTCGAATGGGTCATCGTGATGCCACGGCAACTGGCCGGCGGCGGTCCCGTGGGCGACGCTGATCGGCAGTGGGGTGAATCCGCTCTCCTCGATCTGCCGTTCAAGGTCATCAGGCGCCGATAGCTTGCCTAGAGCCTTCTTGATCGAAATCTCCCAGGCACTGGCAGCCGACGCCATGACCACGTTGGCCGGGTCAGCAATCGCTTCCTTTGCCTGCTCTGTCAGGCCTTCATCTGCCAGCCACCACAACAGTGCATGCGTATCCAGCAAGAGCCTCACGGGCGCTCACCACGGAATGCTGCCTCCATGTCCGCCGGGAGCTCATCGAAGTCATCAGCGATGCTGACCTTGCCTCGCCACGCACCCGGAATGCGGCGCCGCGAAGAAGCCTCACTGAGTGCAACGAGGCGTGCAATAGGGCGACCGGCACGGGCGATCACTATCTCCTCCCCGGCCGCGGCGCGGTCCAGCAGCTGAGACAGGTGGGTCTTGGCTTCGTATACGTTGACGCTCGCAGTCACGGGAACATACTAGGACTTGGTCTAGTCTAGTCAAGTCCGACAGGATTTCCTACTCGGGCTTGCGCGCTTCGATCAGGAACCGCTGCGCGTGGCAGACGAACGAGCCGTCGGCTTCGATGTGCTCGTGCATGCGCAGCAGCGGCTCGCCGTAACCGGCGACCGTGAAGCCGGGCACTGTCCACAGCACCTTCTTCAGGAAATACACGACGGCCGCCACGTCGAAGAACTCGACCCGCAGCGTGGCCTCGCGGAGGTCGACGACCTCAAGGCCAGCCCGGGTGGCTTCGGCGACTGCGCGCCCCGTGCTGCGCGACTTGCTGACCGGTTGCGGACCCATCATGAAGTCCGTCAGCTCCCGGTTCGTGCCGGCCCCGACCTGCTGCGACAGGTAGCTGCCACCGGGCTGTAGCACGCGGGCGATGTCCGGCCAGACCGTCTCCGTCGGATGCCTGCTCACCACCAGGTCGAATGTCCCTGATCCGAACGGCAGGCCGGCGTCGTCGGGCACGTGCGCAACGGTCGCGCCGAACGGCTCGAGATTGCGCCTGGCAATCTCGACGTTGGGCGGCCACGACTCGGTCGCAGCGAGCACAGGCGGCACCGGACCACCGGCGAGGGCGGCCGCGAGCACCTCGCCGCCGCCGGTCTGGATGTCGAGCACGGCCCGCGCCCGCCGCGCCCGCTCGCCCATCAGCCGCGCGTACCCCCACGGCGGCCGCTCCTCGGTGGCACGGCCGTCGAACCAGGAGAAGTCCCAGCCCTCGACCGGAACGGCGTCGCCTTCGGCGATCATCTCGTCGAACCTCAGTCGCTTCGGCACGACCCGATTATTAGCGGGAACGGGCCGCGCCGGGCAACCCCTTTCGGCGGGGACGCAGGATGATGGGCTCATGGCTGGTTCGTCCCGCGTCAAGACCGTGCCTGGCCCACCTGCCCGGTCGTCGGCCGCCATCCTCGCATCCATGGCGCGCAGCCCGCTGGACGCCTACCTCACACTGGCCGGCCGGTACGGCGACACCATACGGCTGTCCATCGGTCCGGGCAGCAACGTGTTCATTCTCTGGCGGCCCGAGCACGCGGAGCACGTGCTGGCCGCCAACCAGGACAACTACGTCAAGGCGTTCACCTACCGGCCGCTCCGTGCGCTGATCGGCAACGGCCTGCTCACCAGCGAGGGAGACGACTGGCGCAGGCACCGGCGGCTCGTCCAGCCGCTGTTCTCCCGGCGGGATGTGACAGCGTTCGCCCCGCCGATGACCGACGCGACGCAGCGCATGCTGACCCGGTGGGCCGCCCTGCAGGACGGCACCGTCCTGAATGTCTTCGCCCAGATGAGCGCGCTGGCGCTCGACATCGCGGGCCGGGCTCTGTTCGACACCGACCTGTCCGGCGACGCCACGCAGATCGGCCGTGCACTGGGCGCCGGACAGCGGGTGGCTGTGCTCGCGACGTTCCTGCCGCTGCCGTGGGGGCCGAAGACCGAGCGCGCGGTGAAGGCCGCGACCCGGTGGCTCGGCCGGACTCCCGAGGGAATCGAGGGACCGGTCGGACGGATGATCGCCGACCGCCGCCGCGGTGTTAGCCCGGGGGGCGACCCCCGAAACCCCCGGAGGGGCCCCGGCGGCGGCGACTTGCTTGACGTGCTACTGGCGGCGCGTCATGACGATTCCCCGCTGACCGACGCCGAGATCGGGGACGAGCTGGCGACGTTCATGCTGGCCGGTCACGAGACCAGCGCCAACGCGCTGTCCTGGTCGCTGGCCCTGCTGTCGGCCTACCCCGCGGCCCGCCAGCAGCTGGAGCAGGAGGTCGACTCGGTGCTGTCCGGCCGAGAGCCGGGCGCGGCCGATGCCGAGAAGCTGCCGTACACCGCGGCCGTCATCGCCGAGGCGATGCGCCTGTATCCGCCCGCGTGGACCATAGAGCGGGACGCTCTGGCCGACGACGAGGTCGCGGGCGTGCCCGTCCCGGCCGGCAGCCTGGTCGCCGTGCCGCCGTACCTGGTGCACAGGCATCCGGAGTTCTGGCCGGACCCGGCCGGGTTCGACCCGGGCAGGTTCCTCGCGGCCAACGGCGCAGCCGGGCACGGGCTTGCACCGGACCGGCACCGGTATTCCTACATACCGTTCGGCGGCGGGCGCCGCGCCTGCGTGGGCCAGTCGTTCGCCGAACTGGAGACCGTGCTCGTGCTCGCCTCGATCGCGCAGCGATACCGGCTCGAGCTGACCGCGCTCGGTATCCCGAAGCCGACCGCGGCGGTCACGCTGCGGCCAGGGAAGGGCGGGCTCCCGATGCGGCTCGTGCGCCGCCTCTAGCTCGCTCCAACCGCCAGCCGGTCACTCACGTCTTAGCAGCTGGAACCGCTGCGCAGGGAGGACCGGCCACATGAAACGAAGCT
Source organism: Streptosporangiaceae bacterium (assembly GCA_030052355.1). The sequence continues at coordinate 4,667 of JASIGS010000056.1, forward strand.
GGCTCCCGGTCCTGGTTGCGGCGTGCGTCCTGCCGTTGTCTGCATCCGGCAGCCCGCTGCGAAGCGGCCAGGGCTCGGCCGCGAGTTTGTCACAGCCTACTTCGCCGCATCGAGCGAACGGATACCTGTACTACCTCGACTACAGCGCTGACAACGGATCGATCATGCGAGCGGCCGTGCCTGGCGGCCGGCCACGGCAGGTGGTGCACATCGGCGATTCGGCCGTCTGGGGCATGGCTGTCGCAGCTGGCCAGCTGTACTGGATCACCGGGACACTCACGGCGGAGATCGTCTACATCAGCCTGGCTAGAACGCCTCGCATCCACGTGCTCGTCCGTGATCTCAGCAATCCTGACGGTCTCAGCCTCGCGGCGGCGGACGGGTGGCTGTACTGGGTCGATGGAACGTACGTCGGCCGCGTCCGGCTCGACGGCTCGCACCTGACCCGCCGGTTCCTCGACCTGCGCGCCTACAACCCACTCGACGTGGCAGCTGCCGGGCACTTTCTG
>JASIGS010000057.1 GCA_030052355.1 Streptosporangiaceae bacterium
CTGATCTCTTCCTCGGACGGATGCGGGTTGTCCCGCAGCAGGTCCGTGGCCGCCATGATCATGCCGGGGGTGCAGTAACCGCACTGGAGCGCGTGTTCGGCATGGAACGCGCGCTGCAGCGGACTCAGCTCTCCGTCGGCGAGCCCTTCGATGGTGATCACGTCCGATCCGTCGGCCTGGACCGCCAGCACCGAGCAGCTCTTCACCGACTCCCCGTCCATCAGCACGGTGCACGCGCCGCAGTTCGAGGTGTCGCAGCCGACCGGGGTACCGGTCTTCCCCACGACGTCTCTCAGGTAGTGGACGAGCAGCAAGCGAGGTTCGACCTGGTCGACGTAGCTCACTCCGTCGACCGTGACAGAGATTTGAGTCATGCGCGGACACCTCCGGGACACGGCAGATACGCCTGAGGCAAACCTAGATCGGTTTGCCGCTGGCGCACCAGTAGAAGTTCCGCCTTATCCGAATCGGCCGTGCACGTAGTCGGTGGTGCGCGGGTCCTTCGGGTCCTCGAACAGCTGCTCCGTCGGCCCGGACTCAACGATGTACCCGGGGGTGTTCTCGGCCGCGAGGAAAAATGCGCAGTTTTCCGACACCCGCTGCGCCTGCTGCATGTTGTGCGTGACGATCACGATCGTGACCTGGTCGGACAGCTCGCCGATGGTCTCCTCGATCCGCCGGGTGGATGTCGGGTCGAGGGCAGAGCACGGCTCGTCCATCAGCAGCACATCCGGCGAGATGGCCAGCGACCTTGCGATACACAGCCGCTGCTGCTGACCACCGGACAGCGCGCCGCCAGGCGCGCGCAGCCTGCGCTGCACCTCGTTCCACAACCCGGCGCGGCGCAGGCTATCCTCCACCAGGCTGTCGGTGTCGGACACCTTGATACCGGACAGCTTCAGCCCGCTCGCCACGTTGTCGTAGACGGACATGGCCGGGAACGGGTTCGGCTTCTGGAAGACCATGCCGATCCGCCGCCGGACGTCGGCCGGCCTGGCGCCAGCGTCGTAGATATCCTGCCCGCCGAGCAGGACCTGGCCCGCCAGTTCGGCGCCCTTGACCATCTCGTGCATGCGGTTCAGGATCCGCAGGAATGTCGACTTGCCGCAGCCGGACGGCCCGATGAGCGCGGTAACCCGGCCGGGCTCCATCCGCAGCGAGACACGCTCGAGCACCTTATGGCCAGTGAACCAAGCCGAGACGTTGACCGCCTCCAGCCCGACGAGCGGCGCGGAGCCCAGCGGCAGCCGCGCCGTGTCGGTGACCGCCCCGTTGCCGGGCCGACCATAGCCAGCACCGTCGGCCGTGCCTGCGGCTGATTGGGTCATCGCGGTCGCTCCGCTCAGTGGGTCGATCGTGGTCATCGGGACGCGTTCCTCAGCGATCAGTAAAGGTTCGGCAGCAGCGCTGCGAGGCTCTCGTACAGGTTCCAGGCGACGGCGAGCACCGCAGGCGCCAGCACAAGGTACACGGCCCACTTCTGCCAGCGGGCCGCGGCGTAAGCGCCCCCGACGGCGACGAGTGCCAGGGCCAGGCCCCAGAGCATCGTGAGCACGAGCGCGCCGTCATCGCCAGCCAGCGCCTTCTCGTCAGGCCCGATGGCGGGCATCTGCACCGGGCCGTTGTTGGCGGTCGTCACCAGGTCGGCGTCTACCTCGAGGTAATAGGCGGGCACGTCAGGGGAACTCGCGGTGAGCAGGGCCAGCCGGTTCAGCGTGGTGTCTTTGACCGGGTGCTGGCTGTCGCCGATCGCGACGACCTTGTAAACGGACTTGCCCTGCTGGGTGATCGCGGTGATCTCGTCGCCAGGAACGAGCTGATCAAGCCGGGCGAACGGCGCACCGAAGGTGGTACGCCGCCCGTAAATCACCGACAAACCGAGCTGTCCTGGCAGCGGCGTGTTACGCAGGTGACCAGGCCCGGCCATCATGTTCTCCGGCGTGGTGCCCTCGACCACGACCATGTTGCGGATGCCGATGCTCGGGATGTCGAGCAGCGCGACCGGGCTGCCCGGCGTGGTGGGCCCGAGCGGCCCGAGCTCCTGGCCGAGCTCGTAGGCGAATGACCCGTAGAGCTTGCTCTGCGCGTTCGCCTCCTGGATGCCGGACACGCCGAGCAGGTAGACCACGAATCCCACGACGAGCAGTGCGAGCAGCAGCAGGCTGACCGCCACGCAGCGAGCCGGCGAGACGCCGTCCGGCTGGCCGCTGGTCTGGCTCGCCTGCTGCGGCGGAGCTACCGCCGTCATCTCCGCGCCTGTCTGCGCCGGCGGATGATCGCGTACAGCGCAGGCGGCACGGCGACGGCCACCAGCAGCGCGACGACGGTGAGCGCGCCGAGCATGGCCGGGCTGGTGTCGCTGGAGGCGAGGTTGACGACTGTGCCGGTAACCGGACCGTCGTTGCCGGTCGCGGTCGGCTGCCCGTCGGTGGACGTCGTCCCCGTGGTGCCCGCCGTGCTGGTCCCGGTCTGGCTGGACGAACCCGACGTGGTTGAGCCCTTCCCGGTGACCGCCTTGCCGTCGACGACGGTGCAGTCGAGCGGCTCGCCCACCTTCTCGCACGGGGACGGCTGCTTCGCGTCCTCGAGCACGATGAGCTTGCCGTCCTGGAGCGTCGGGTTGTCGCAGCCGTTCGACAGGCTCGGTGTCGGGATCGCGCCGGGAATCTTGCTCGACTGCAGGAGCCCGCCCTCGACGAGGTTGAGCGGCAGCGGAGAGTAGCCCAGCTGGGCGGAGTACTGCTGTCCGGCGCAGAGGAAGTAGTCGATGTAGGTGCTGAGCGTCCGCCCGGCGCCGTCGGTGAACAGGCTCGGAATCGTCGTGCCCACCCTCGGCACGATCAGGTAGCTGTAGCTCGACAGCGGGTAGGAGCGCGGATCCGTGAACGTGTAGACGTTGTTCAGGTTCTGCTGCAGGTAGTCCGGGCTGCTCTGGTCCTCGTTGATCACTGCCTGCGTCAGCGCTACCGCCACGTTGGACGCGCTGGGCAGCACAAAGTAGCCCGCCGGGTTCTCGACGGCGACCACGGGGTAGTGCGAGTTGAGCGCGTAAGCGTACTCGTCGTACCCGATGGCACCCTGGCCGTAGCTCGCGGTGATGTAGGTGGCGACGTTGTTCGAGCCGTTCTGCGGCACGGACGCGCCCCAGCCCTCCGGGTAGAACTCTGTCTGCGTGCACGGATGGCCAGGCCCGCCGACCCTGCCGTGACTGACCTTGTAGCAGAAGGCGTTCCACTGCGCCGGGAACAGGTGCGACAGCCAGCGCGTGAAGAAGTACGTCGCCCCCGACCCGTCCGAGCGGATCACCGGGATGATCGGGATGCTCGGCAGCTGCTCGCCGTAGTCCTTGGTGATCGCCGGGTTGTCCCAGTTGGTGATCTGGCCGGTGAAGATCTCCATGATCGTCTTCGGGGACAGCCGCAAGTTGGTGATCAGGTGCCCGTCGACCTCGAGGTGGTACATGAAGGCCGTGCCGCCAGCGGTGTCCGGCACGTAGGAGTACCCGTCGTCGGGGTGCTCCACCACGCCGGGGTCGAACGGGTCGGAGCCGTTCCTGAACGGCGGGTCGGACGCCGCGAAGTCGACCTGCTGCGCCATGTAGTCGGCCCTGCCCTGGGCCGAGCCGTCCGGGTTGAAGTTGATCGTGATCCCCAGGGTCGCCAGGTTCCTCGCCCACTGCTCGAGCGCGACCGAACTCCACGACGAGCCTGAGCCGCTGATCGTGTCGTACGACGTGGTCGTTCCCGCGAGCGCCGGCGACATCGGGATGAGCGCGACCAGCCCGGCAGCGAGCCCGGCCAGCAGCATGCCGGTCAGCTTGTGGCTGCGGTTCCTCACTGCTTCTTCCTCCTCGGTAGCAGGCGCTGCGACGGTTTCTCCTTGGGCACCGGCGACTTGTCCTCGGGCACCGGCAATCGTCCTGCGCGTCGCCGCAGCCACACCAGCGCGAGCGCGCCGTTCCGGCCGGCGAGCAGGGCGGACGCCCCTGCCACGGCGAGCACCGCGCCGGCGATCAGCAGGGCGGGGAGCGCGTACCTGGTAAGACCGGAGCTGGCGGGGTTACTGGTGTAGCCCAGGCTCACGGTCCCGTGCGTGACCGTCGGGCTCGGTGTCGGTGTCGCCGTCGCGGTCGGGGTCGCGCTTGCTGAGCCCTTCGACGTGCTGCTCTTGCCCTTGTCTCCGACCTGGTCAAGGACCTCGGTTGCCGCCTTCAGCGTCTGCGCCCGCATCGAGGCAGTGAGCGGGACGTAGCCGGGCGGCAGTTCACCGGGATCGTTCCCCGGCGTCTGGCCCTGGTTGGCCACGAAGTCGAGCCACTGCGCGATCTTCGCGGCGGTCTGCTTGGAGACCCCGCCGGTCGGCACCATCGCGTAGATCACCATCGTCAGCGGATATGCGCCCGGGACCTTCTTGGACTGGTTCAGGCTCTGCGTGATGCCGTTCTTGGCAGTGGTCATGCCCTCGACGGCGGCCAGCATGGACGCGTCCGTCGGCTTGACGTACTGCCCGTCCGCGTTCTCCAGGGCGGCTACCGGCAGCTGGTATATAGACGCGTCCGCCTGGTCGAGTATCGCGAACAACGCTCTGTTACCCGGAATCTCAGGAGGAAGAGCGTCGTAGTTGCCGTAGTTGTCTGGCTGCCAGTCGGTGGCCGGCTCCCAGTTATCCACCTGGTAGTTCGCCACCGCGCTGAGTCCATAGACCGGGCTGTAGCGGTGCGCGACCGGCGGGAACGGGTCCATGGCGTTCAGCGACAGCGTCGGCAGCTGCATGTCCATGTAGTCGGTGTTGATGTGCTCGCCCCACGGGTCGAAGGCGCCGTCAGCGAACGACTTCGCCGCCTTGTTGGCCGCTATCCAGCTGGTCAGCACCCAGGTCATGTCGCTCTCGCCGGACAGCACCGTCGGAACCTGGAAGCCGTCGCCGACCATCGCCACGTGGGGGTTGAGCTGCTCGAACTCCGGATCCTCGAACAGTGTCTCCGGGTCCCCGTCGACCGCGTTGTCACAGCCGACGCCGGTGGTGGGTATGACGCCGTGCCCGCAGCCCTCGTTCTCGAAGTTGTACGACTGGGTGAGTAGCTTGAGTACCAGCCTCGGATCCAATTTGAGGTGGGTCAGCGGTTTGCCGGAGACCGGGTTGTCGATCCAGTAAGCGACAGACTCCGCGGAGATCGCCACCGGGGCGTAGGTATAGGGATACTTCGAGGCACCAGATGCCGGCATCGTGGTGAGGGCCACATCGCTCTCGCCGGCCTGGAAGTCTTCCCTTGCCAGCGGCTCGCTCTGCGCGGAGTCGTACTGGATGGTCACCGAATCCGAGCCCGAGCACAGCCCGGACTGCCACGAGCTCATGGCCCTGGCCAGCATGGGTGATCCGATCGCGGTGAAATTCGGGTTGCGCACCGGGCAGTCGGCCTGCGTCTGCGCGAAGTAGAGCGGAACGATGATCCTGTCCCGCCACGAGCACGACCCGTACAGCGAGGTGAAAGCCATCGACCCGGTGTCGGTCAGCCCCGTATCCAGGCTGTGATCGTTGCAGTTGGCCGGCGTTTCGAGGGTGTTCCCGCCCTGACTGGGCACGATCACCAGCGAGCAGGGCTTGCCGATGTCGCAGCCGAGTTGCTGGTCCTGCACGCCGGTCAGCAGCTCGATCGGTGTCTCACCGGTCCCGTTGGCCGCGGTGGTCGCGTAGGCGGTGGTCATGGCGCCGTACTGGGT
>JASIGS010000473.1 GCA_030052355.1 Streptosporangiaceae bacterium
GCCAGGAAACACCGACGAATGCGGCCATTCCGCAGGGCCGACCTCGCTCTGTCAGAACGGGACATGATCCTGCCTCGCGGGGCTACTAGTTCTCTTCCAGGATCGGCTGGCACCGGGGCCACGCAGCTCCGCGTACTCGTCCTCGCGTGCACCTTTGGTCTTCGACATTTTCGATGACTTCGCAGATCAAGCGGACCTGTGACCGCCCCGTCCCTGGCGCAGGGGACAACCATCTGAAAGCTACTTCGTCGCCGCAGCGCACACGAGCAGCTGTTTAACGAGCGGGTCATGTCCCGAAAGGCGTATCTGACGGATCGTCTAGGTCGACCGGTGGTGCGCTGCGCTGCTCCGCGCGGCGGCGTATCACGGCGTTAGCGGCCGCCGCGGCGAGAACCCCAAGAATGCAGATGACGGTACCCGCTATGTCCAGCACCACGGTGGACCCAGAGCATGGCGTGGCTGACTGTGTGCCGAAGAGCGGCTGACCGCCGCCGTTGCTACAGGAGTGGAAGCCCATGCTCGCCGAGCTCGCGATGATGAGGCCGAGGCCGACCGCGATCCCGAGGATCCCGATGATGATCGGCACCTTCTTCACAGCAGCGAAACCCTAGTCATTCACCCAGTATGGCCGGAGGACCCGCGTTTCTTCGCCGGTGCGGACGAACACCGACGGCGGCCCGGCGAATCGCCCAGCTGCGCTCTCGCCGTCCGGTCGATTGTGGTGGCGCATCTCACTGACAGCGGCTTCTACGCGCCGCGCGATAGCCCGCCGGGCACTAGGTTCAAGCCTGGTTGCGCTGTCGCCGGATTCGCAGTCGCCTGCCCCGCCTCGCGCGCCTGATGGCACGCCGTTGCGAGCTGGGCACAAGTGCAGGGCGGGCCGTGCCAGTTATCCACCAGTTACCGGGCCCGCTGGTCCCCTCCGGGTCTACCGCAGTCGGCACACCGATCCTGATGCTCGAGGTCATTCCGATCACAGCGACCTCCTCGAACCGGCTGTCGTCCTCGCTTACAGGTGAGGCTAGCTGTCGGACTAGCACGGTCAATCACGGACAGGTCACAGATCGCGCTCCGGGACAGGACGCGTGCCGTCTTCGCTCGCCACTTGCCTTGCTATTGCCTGTGTCCGGGCGCGGCAGGACTCGCGCCTGACCGCGTCGCTGATTGGTCGCGGCTACTGGCTGGGATGGGGCCGGAGCTTGAAAATCAGGATGCCGAGGTACTTGTCCATCCACGCCCGCTTGTGCGGGTAGCGGCGTCGGGCGTCCCCGGACAGCTGAGGCTCGATCGCAGTCTCGATCCACAGCCCTGCCGCACTGAACACGTTGATCAGGTCAGAAATGGTGTACGGCCGCTTGGTGAGGGTGATCTGGTCGTTCCAGCCGCTCAGGTAGGAGAACGGTGCGCTGGAGAAGTACTCCTCGCCCAAGGAGGTCCCATTTTGTTCGGCACGTTCGATGGCGTACCGGATCGGCTGCGTCTTGGTCAGCAGGATGAATCCACCGTCGGCCAGCATCGCGCGCGCCGCCTGCAGAGTCCGAACCGGATCCTTCGCGTAACCGAAAGACTGCAGGAACAAGATCCGGTCGAACATACGACCGGCAAGCCGGGGTATCGAATCCAGCTCACAGAGATCGCCTTGGATGAACTCCAAGCCAGGCTGCTGGGCACTGAGGAAATTGCCACTGATATCGACACCTACCGAGGCGGTGGCACCGTCGCCAGCCAGCTCAGCGAGCTTGGCACCGCTGCCGCAGCCGACATCGAGCACCGACCGTCCAGTGACATCGCCCAGCAGGTCTCGCTGGGCAGGCCACTCGACAAGCCGATCTAGCGAGTCCTCCCTGGATCGGGCCCGCTCATAGTCCGGAGCGAGTTCTAGCCACGCTTGGCTCGGATCCTGAGCACTGTCCATGTGATGGCCTAGGCGCTTCGATCCGAAGGCTGCGGCGCGGGCGTAGTTGAGGAGGGAGACGGCTTGGGCGCAGTTGACGACGGCGACGGCGTGGGCGCAGTCGACGACGGCGACGGCGAAGGCGCAGTCGATGAGGGCGACGGGGTGGGCGCAGTTGACGACGGCGACGGCGTGGGCGCAGTTGACGACGGCGACGGCGAAGGCGCCGACGACGTGCAAGTCACCGTGAGCGGGATCGACTGGGACGTCAAGGCCGGACTGCTGACATCCAGAGTGTCTGTGCCGGAGTACGTGTCAGACGCCGCAGTCACCGAGTCGCTGACGCTCACTGTCTGACCGGCGGTGACACCTACCGTCTGCGTGCTGGTCCGGGTGCCGTTACTCCGCTGCCAGTGGTAGCTCAGCTGACCAGCCACCCTGGACCGGATCTGGCCAGAGATGATGAACGTCGGTGGCGTAGCTCCGCACCGAACGGCGTCGGGCGATGCTGGCCGACTGCCGAGCGCGATAGTGACCGGCCCGGTGCTGCAGGTCAGCTCGTAGGAAGCCCTGTTCGATGTCACCGAAAGAGGACTGGTCACCTGCAGCTCAGCCCAGCCCGTTCCGGTGGTGCTGGACTTCACGATCCCGCCCTGCACCTGGTAGGTGCCAGCGTGGCTTGCCTGGAGAGTTCGCACCGGGCCGGGGGTTCCGGGCGAGTAGATCCACCGGTAGGACACCTTGCCGGCCTCGGAGACCGTCAGTGCTCCCGTATAGGCGAAAGCCGCC
>JASIGS010000058.1 GCA_030052355.1 Streptosporangiaceae bacterium
CCATGCCCGATGCGGCCGTTGCCAGGCAGGTCACCGGGTACGAGCGCGGCACGATCACGCCGCTCGGCTCGACGACGGCCTGGCCCGTCATCGCCGACGAGCGAGTCCTCGGGCGCGAGATCACGCTCGGCGCCGGTGAGCACGGCGTCGCCGTCGCGCTGCGGGCGGACGACGTCCTGCGGGCACTTGGCGCCACGATCGCCGACGTCACCGAACCCGAGGCCTGATCAGGTACCGGTGAGCCGGCGAAGCCAGGTGGTCACCTGACCGACACCTTCGGGGTCGGCGGTACCGAGCCGGTGGATGAGCCGGCGCTGGACGACCGAGCGTACGTACTCGGGCATCGCAAATGAGCGGCGATCGAGGCCGCTGCCCGTGACGGGGACGTGGTGCGAGAATCCGCGCTCGCGTGTCGTTAGCGGAACGACGATGACTAACCCCACTGGCCACGCGTTGAATGAGTTGACGGACACCACGAGAATCGGCCGGGTGCCACCCTGCTCGCCAGGCTCCACGGGATCGAGTGAGGCCAGCCACAGGTCTCCGCGCTCAGGCGTCGATCTGCTCAACCGTGCCTTCTTCCCACGTCGTCCCCTCCTGGATGTAGTCGGCCCAGGTAGCCGGGTCGCTGTCTCGAAGGTGCCTCATCTGCGCAGCCGCCTGCTCCATCAGCGCGTCGTCGACAGCGCTCCGCGACAAATCCTCGAGCAAGGATCGGATAGTTAGCCCACGCGCGCGGGCCGCCACGGCCAGCCTGTCCCGGACCGGACGTGGCACCTTGATCGTGGTCCATTCCGTCATACCAAACAGTATGCAGGATCGGTGTACCCGAGGCTGTCCGGGCTGGAGTGCAGCTACGGCTTGCTGGCGATCCACAGCATCTCGGCTGGCCAGCGGCGCGCCCACTCCGGAGGGTCGGTGTGGGCGTAACTGCTGCGCGCTCCGGCTTCCGGCCGTGCCTCGATGAGGTCATCGACCACCAGGCCCGCACCGCGCAGCGTCCTGATCCAGTCGCCGTAGCCGAGCGGATAGTAGGTCGCGCCGTCACTCTCGGCGACCGCGCTGAGGCCGAAGTAGTCCCGCTGGAGCTGGGCCGTCACCTGGCCTGTGCTGTCGTCCCAGCAGGCCTCGTACCAGGGACTGGCTACGGTGAACACCAGCCGTCCGCCGCTGCGCAGCAGGCGTGCGACCTCCGGCACCACCAGTTGCGGCCGAGCCCAGCCCAGCCCGCCGTGGTCGCAGAACACCACGTCGAACGCGCCCGCCGCGAACGGCAGGAACTCAGCGGCGCCCTGCACCAGCGCGAAGGGCACCGGACCCATCTGTGCCGCAGCCGCCGCCAGCTGCACCTCGGACAGGTCGAACCCGACGACCTGCGCGCCGTCGGCTGCCAGCGAGCGAGACCACTGCCCGGCTCCGCAGCCGAGCTCGAGTACCCGCTTGCCGGTCACGTCGCCCAGCGCTCCGAGCTCGGTGTCGGGAATCGAGAACATGCCCCACAGCCTGGGCCCGGCGCCGATCTGCGGGTCGTGCTCTGCCTGATACTGACGACTGATCTTGTTCCAGTGCTGCCTGTTGGCACCGATGCTGGTCACACGACGACTCCAGCACTGTCGCGCCCGCCGGGTCAACGCGGTTACCGCAAGGCGGCTGCGCGTAAGCTGCTGGCACGACCGGCCTTGAGCTGCTGGGGGAACAGTGCGCCGGAGTCGTGGCACGAACACCGCGTCAGAGTACGTTCTTGATCATCAGAACGAGGGCGAGCGCGAGCGGCTTGCGCTCATGTCGCAGCTGCTCGATCCGATGCACCGCAGGCACCTGGACCGGCTGGGAGTCGGGCCCGGCGCGCGAACGCTGGAAGTGGGCTGCGGGAATGGTTCGGTGTCCGCCTGGCTCGCCACGCGGGTCGCGCCCGACGGGCAGGCCATGGCGATCGACCTGGACCTGTCTCTGGTGGAAGCGGCGCCGTCCGGGCCGGAATTCAGGCATGGCGACATCACGGCGGGACCAGTGCCGCCGGGCGGCTTCGACCTTGCGACAGCCCGCGCGGTGCTGCATCACATCGCAGACCCCGAGAGTGCGGTTGCGAACCTGGTCGCCAGCGTGCGCCCGGGCGGGCTTGTGCTACTCATCGAACCCGACTTCCTGCCGGTTCTCGTCGCCGAGCCACCGGAAATCCGGGACTTCTGGCAGGGCTGGCTGGCGTGGTCTGCGGTCGAGGGCATCGACTACTTCATCGGCCGCCGCCTGCCCGCGATGCTGACCAGGCTGGGCGTGATCGATATCAGCGCCACGGCGGAGACCGAGCTCTACAACGGCGGTTCTTTGTGGGCAGAGTACTGGCGCCAGACGATCACCGAATTGCGCCCCGGGCTCACAGCCTCCGGCAAGCTCAGCGATGAGGCGATTGCCACGTTCCTCGAGCAGTGCACCCGCCCGGAGTGGTGGACGCAGACCATCGCCTTCACGGCAGTCGCCGGGCGCGCACCGTCCGCTGGGTGAATGTCGTTCCCGCCCGTCAGCCGGCTCAATCCATATCGCGGTCGCGACGCTCGCGTGCGGGCGAGAATGGGCCCATAGGAGGCAGCCAGTGACCACATTCGTATTGGTGCACGGCGCGTGGGGCGGCGCTCATACCTTCCGCCGGGTCCGGCCGCTGCTGACCGCGGCCGGCCATGACGTGTTCACGCCGGGCCTGACCGGCATCGGCGAGCGGTCGCACCTCGCGAGCCCGCAGGTGAACCTCACGACCCACATCCAGGACGTCGTCAACGTGCTCTGGTACGAGGACCTCAGCGACGTGGTGCTGCTGGGGTTCTCCTACGGCGGTTTCGTGGTCACCGGCGCGGTCGCCCACGTCGCGGAGCGCTTGCGTCACCTGGTGTACCTCGACGCCTTCGTGCCGGGAGACGGCGAAACGCTCGTCGGCCTCACCGGCCAGTCCGGCGATCCTGTCATCCGGCTCGGGGCGCAGTGGCTGATACCGCCCCCGCCGCGCAGCTACGACGACCCGGCCGAGGAGGCATTTGCCGTCCCCCGCCGGACACCGCACCCGGTCGGCTGCTTCACCGAGCCGGTGCGGCTGCCTCGCCCGCTCGAAGAGTTCTCGTTCGGCCGCACCTTCGTCAAGGCGACGGCTGAGCCGCCGGGGTCGTCGCCGTTCTGGGCAGCCGCCCGCCGGGCGCAGTCGTCGCCCGCCTGGGCATACCACGAGATCGCGACCGACCACCTCATCCCGGTGAACCGCCCGCACGAGCTGGCCGAGATCCTGCTCAAGCTGGGATGAGGCAACCAGCCGTGAGCGGAACGGCCCTGGTCCGCGCACCCAGCACCAGGCTGGCGGAAGGCATCGTCACCCACATCAGGCGCACGCCCGTGGACGTCACCCTCGCCTCGACCCAGCACGCCGCGTACGCCGATGCGGTCGCGACCAGCGGCTGGGTGATCGAGCAGGTGCCCACTGCTGAGGAGTGCCCTGACTCGGTCTTCATCGAAGACACGGTGGTGGTTTGCGAGGACCTGGCGGTGCTGGCCCGCCCGGGTGCGCCGGCGCGCCGGGCTGAAGTGGCCGGCGTGGCCAGGATGGTCGAGTCACTGGGGCTCCGCTCTGCCCGGATTGAAGAGCCAGGGACTCTCGACGGCGGCGACGTGCTG
>JASIGS010000059.1 GCA_030052355.1 Streptosporangiaceae bacterium
AGGGCCTCGCCCTGGCCGCGTTCGGGGTGCACCGGGACATGTCCAACAACCCGCTGGTCACTCAGCTACTCGCCTACGTGATGCAGGACGAGGCCAGGCACGTCGCGTTCGGCCGGCTCGCGCTGCGCGACTACTACAAGGGGCTGACGGCCGCCGAGCGCGCCGACCGCGAGGAGTTCGTCGTCGAGGGCTGCTACCTGATGCGCAACAGGTTCACCGGGCGCGAGGTCTGGGAGCGGATGGGCTTCGACGTGGACGAGTGCATCGCGTTCACTGAGCAGTCCCCGGTCCAGCAGGCGTTCAGGACGCTGCTGTTCTCGCGGATCGTGCCGTGCGTGCGGGACATCGGCCTGTGGGGCCCGAAGGTGCAGCACGCCTACGAGGACCTCGGCGTGATCGAGGCGGCCGACTCCGACCTCGAGGTGCTCATGCGCGCCGACGAGGAACTGGCCGAGCAGATCGACGAGCAGAAGTACGCTGCCGAGGTCGCCGCCCGCCAGGCCGAGGTGCACGAGGCGATCTCGCAGGCCGCCGACTAGCCCAGGGCATCCTCCCGGCAGAAGAGCCCGCGCTCAGGCGCCGTCGGCTGCCGCCGCGGCGTTCACCACAGGTCCCCGCCGGTGAGCACGTAGATGAACGGGACCAGCGGTATGAGGCAGAAGATGGCCCAGGCCAGCTTCGGCCCCGTGCGGATGTCGGGGCGCGTGACCAGGTCGATCCAGATCAGCACGACGGCAATCGGGTGCAGGAAGCAGATCAGCAACTCGATAATCTTCTTCACGCCTTTCCGGTACCCAGCGGCGCGCCGGTTACCACTACCGGGCTGAGGCTGGCGGCCGGGCTACCATCACCGGGTGAGCGATCTGTCAGTGCCACCGTTCCCGGCCGGCTTCGCGTGGGGTGTCGCGACGGCCGCCTACCAGATCGAAGGCGCGGTGGCCGAGGACGGCCGCGGCGACTCGGTGTGGGACACGTTCTGCCGCAAGCCCGGCGCGATCAGGGACGGCCAGACCGGCGACCTCGCCGACGATCACTACCACCGGTGGCGGGAAGACGTCGGGCTGATGGCTGACCTCGGCGTGACGACGTACCGGTTCTCGATCGGCTGGCCCCGGATACAGCCGGCCGGGTCGGGCCCGGCCAACGAGGCCGGCCTCGACTTCTACGACCAGTTGACCGATCACCTGCTGGCGGCCGGGATCACGCCGATGCCGACGCTGTTCCACTGGGACCTGCCGCAGCCGCTGGAGGACGCTGGCGGCTGGCTGTCCCGCGACACGGCGGCCAGGTTCGCCGACTACGCGGCGCTGGCCGCCGGGCGGCTCGGCGACCGGATCAGCACCTGGATCACCCTGAACGAGCCCTTCGTCGTGATGGCCATGGGGTACGCCCTCGGCGTCCACGCGCCCGGCAAGGCGCTGATGCTCGGCGCGCTGCCGACATCGCATCACCAGCTACTCGGCCACGGCCTCGCAACCCAGGCGCTGCGCGCTGCCGGGGTCGGCCAGGTCATGATCACCAACAACTACTCGCCTGCCTGGGCCGCGTCGGACAGCCCAGCGGACGTACAGGCGGCCACCGCCTGGGACACGCTGCAGAACAAGCTGTTCACCGACCCACTGCTGGCCGGCCGGTATCCGGACCTGTCGGTCCTCGGCGCCGGGGCGGGGAATCCGGATTTCGTCAGGGACGGCGACCTGGCAGCGATATCCGCGCCGATCGATGGCCTCGGCGTGAATTACTACATGCCGACCAAGGTCGCCGCTGCCGGTGCCGATGCGCCGATGCCGTTCGAGATGCAGCCGATCGAGGGATACCCGGTCACCGCGTTCGGCTGGCCCGTCGTCCCCGCGGGCCTGACCGAGATTCTCGTCCAGCTGCGTGACCGGTACGGCGACAATCTGCCGCCGGTCTACATCACCGAGAACGGCTGCTCCGCGGCCGACCAGCGGGCTGCCGACGGAACCGTCGACGACCAGGACAGGATCGGCTACCTGGACAGCCACATCCGGGCGGTCGCCGACGCCATGGCTGCCGGGGTCGACGTGCGTGGCTACCTGGCCTGGTCGCTGATGGACAACTTCGAGTGGGCCGAGGGCTACCACCAGCGGTTCGGCCTCGTGTACGTGGACTACGAGACGCTGCACCGCACCCCCAAGGCCTCGTTCTTCTGGTACCGCGACCTCATCGCCGCCCAGCGGTCCTGAACCGGCCGGCGACCCCGTCGGCGGCGGGACCGCCAGCGGCCGGCCCGCCAGCGGTGACTCCTTCGGGGACCGCGTGCGCGTGGCGGGCGTCAGCCACGCCCGGCCGCGAGCGGCGTCCGGCACCAGCGGGCAGCGCGAGCATCAGCAGGAACGCGAGGCCGAACACCCCGACCTGGAACCACAGCGTCCGCTCGAGCGACGCGGCGAAGTCACGCCGGACCGCCGAGCTGCCGACCCGTGCCAGCACGGCAGAGGCGGTCGCCGGCAGCGGGTGCGAGGCGCCTGAACCCAGCCTGCAGGCCGCAGGCGTCGCGGTGGGGTCGGCGGCAACCAGCCGCGCGTGCAGGCAGTCGCCGAACTGTGTGACGATCCGCGCGGTGACCGGCGCGGGCACGCCAGCCGCGGTCAGCTCGGAACGCAGCGCCGGCGTCACCGCAGCGGCCGCGGCTGCCGACTGGCTGCCGAGCAGCCCGAAGAAGATGACGCCGATCAGCGCGACGCCGATCGAGGCACCGAGCTGCAGGCCGGTGTTGAACACGCCCGACGAAGAACCCGCGTCCTGCGGCTGGACCCCGTCGAGCAGGATGTCGGCCAGCGGCGCGATCACCCCGCCCATGCCGAGACCAGCGACCAGGAGGCCGGGCAGCATCTCCCACGTCGTGACCGCGGCCCCGTAGTGATGCACGATCGCGATGAGGCCGGCCGTGCCTGCCGCCATGACCAGCGCACCGGTCATCGTGACCGCGCGGCCGAACCTCGGTGCCAGCCGCGCCGCCAGGGCGGAAGCCACCAGCACCCCACCGGAGAACGGCACGAACGTCAGCCCGGCGTGCAGCGGCTGGAAGCCGAGCCCGGTCTGCAGGAACAGCGTCAGGATCAGCGAGTAGGACGTGACGCCGAGGAAGAACGTGACGGCGATCGCGATGCCCACGGCGAACGAGCGCCTGCGGAACAGCCTGAGCTGCACGACGGGCGAGCCGTCGCGCCGGTCCTTCACCCGCTCGTAGCCGACGAACAGCGCGAACACCGGCGCCGACGCGGCCATGCTCACGAACGTCCAGGGCGGCCAGCCGTACTGACGACCCTGCACGAGCGGGAACAGCAGCAAGAGCAGCGCGGCCGAGATCAGCACTACCCCGAGGGGGTCGAGCCTGGGCGGGCTTGGCGCCCTGGACTCGCGGACCAGCGCCAGCGACGCCACCACGGCGAAGATGCCGACGGGCACGTTGATCAGGAAGATCGGCCGCCAGTCCAGGCCGAACAGGTTGTTCTGCGTCAGCAGCCCGCCAAGCAGCGGCCCGCTCACGGCTCCGAGGCCGGCCGTCACCCCGAAGGCCGCCAGCGCCTTGATCCGCTCTGCGGCCGGGAAGATCACCTGGATCACCGCGAGGACCTGGGGGATCATGATCGCGCCCATGGCGCCCTGGACGACGCGGAAGGCGATCAGCATGCCCGGGCTCTGGGCGGCCCCGCACGCCGCGGACATCAGCGTGAAGCCGATCACGCCGATCAGGAACAGGCGCTTGCGGCCGAACGTGTCGCCGAGCCTGCCGCCAGTGATCAGCACGAGCGCGTACGCCAGCGTGTACCCGGCCAGGGCCCACTGCACGTCGGCGTAGGTTGCGTGCAGGTTCCGCTGGATCGACGGGATCGCGATGTTGACTATGGAGATGTCGAGCAGGTTCATGAGGGCGGCCAGCAGCAGCACGGCTAGCGTCAGCCACCTCCGAGGGTCGGGCGCATCGCCCTGGACCTGGCCAGGTGCCAGGATCTGAGGATCAGATGACATCGGACTACTCCGCTCACGAAGGGTCTGCGGTTGACTATGCGAAGTAGCCTAGTTTCTTTGTTGCCTATTGTCTAGGCTACTTAAATATCAGGGAGCTTAGTTATGACGTCTATGGACCAGGAACGAGCCGGCCCGCCGGACGGCCGTCCGGATGTCGATGAGTCCCAGCGGGGGGGTCCGGGGGGTCGCCCCCCCGGGCCAGCACAGCGGGGCGAGGCCGGGGAGTGGCAGCAGCCGTGGCCCGAGGAGCTGAGCTCGGGTTCCTGGACCCCGGAGCGCAGAGACCTGGTGATGGCCTTCGCGGCCGGCATCAGGCGGACGGGAAGCCTCATGCACCTGATGAGCCAGGCGGCCGCCGACAAGATCGGCATCAACGCCACCGACCTGAACTGCCTCAACATCCTCAGCTTCAGCGGCGAGCTGACGGCAGGCGAACTCGCCAGGGCCACC
>JASIGS010000474.1 GCA_030052355.1 Streptosporangiaceae bacterium
ATGACCGGCGAGGTCGCCGCGCACGTGCTCCAGCACAACTACCACCAGGTCCGGGCGCTCGCTGCCTCCAACGCTCAGTCCGCCTCGATGCTGCACGTGCATGCCCGCTACATCCGCAAGCTGGAGCGGGAGAGAAGGATCAGCCGGCGCCTCGACGGACTGCCGAGCGAGCGCGAGATGGCCGAGCGCAGGTCGGCAGGCACCGGCCTGGTGCTGCCCGAGTTCTCGGTTCTGCTGGCGCACACGAAGATCGACGCTGCGCAGGAGATCCTCGCCTCGGCGCTGCCCGACGACCCCTACCTGCGGCGGGTACTCGTCGAGTACTTCCCGACACCGCTGCGGCACAGGTTCGCGGCCGGCATGGCCGACCACAGGCTGCACCGGGAGATCATCACGACCGCGGTGGCGGGCGACATGGTCGACCGGTCCGGCATCACGTTCGCGTTCCGGCTGAACGAGGAGACCGGTGCGTCCTTGCCGGATATCACGGCGGCGTGGCTGGTGGCCAGGGCGGTCTTCGACATGCCGGGCTTCTGGACTCAGGTCGAGTCGCTGGACGGGCAGGTCGGCACCGATGTCCAGATCCAGGCGCAGCTAGAGGGCAGGAAGCTCACCGAGCGCGCCGTCCGGTGGCTGCTGAACTTCCGGCGGCCCCCGTTCGACGTGCGGGCCACCATCGAGTTCTTCGCGGCCGGGGTGCTGACCGTCGCGTCAGGGCTGCCGAAGATGCTGGTCGGCCGGGACCTGACCGGGTACGCGGAGCGGCGGGAGGCATTCGCGAGCCGCGGCGTGCCGGCGGATCTCGCCGACCGGATTGCGGCGATGGTGCCGGCCTACTCCGCATTCGACATCGTCGAGGTGGCCTACGGCACCGGCAGGTCCGTTGAGGAGACCGCCGAGGTCTACTTCGACCTGGCGGACAGGCTCCAGATCACCCGGCTGCGAGACATGATCACAGCCCTGCCGCGGGAGGACAGATGGGGGACAATGGCCCGGGCGGCGATCCGGGAGGACCTGTTCGCCGCCCACGCAGCGCTCGCGCGGGACGTGCTGACCGTGACGGAGCCCGGCAGCCCGGAGCTCCGGCTCGCGGCATGGGTTCAGCGCAACGAGCCAGCAGTCCGGCGGGCCAGCCAGACGCTGGCCGAGATCTGGGAGAGCAACTCGTTCACTGTCGCGACGCTGTCCGTGGCGGTCAGGGCGATAAGGACGCTCGTATCGGCCGCGATCCTGCCGGCCTGAGGCCGGCGAATGGCTGGCTGAGTATTCAGTCAATGGAGGCGGTGGCCTCCCACGACCTGCTCCGGGCCTCGCGTAGGCTGCATTCATGGCAACCGAAACCATGAGCGAGATCTCCGAGCTGACGGCGAAGCTCGCGAGCGTGGAGGCTGTCCTTGACCCCGATGGGATGCGCAAGGAGGCCGACGGCCTGCGCGAGCGGTCGGCAGATCCTGCGCTGTGGGAAGACCAGGAGCAGGCCCAGGTGGTCACCAGGCGGCTCTCTTACCTCGACAACGAGCTGACCAAGCTGTCCGACCTGCACAGCAGGCTGCAGGACACGGAGGCCGGGTTCGAGCTGGCGGAGAGCGAGCACGACGAGCCCACCCGCGAGGAGGCCGAGCGCGAGCTCTCGCGACTACGCAAGGAGATCGACCAGCTGGAGATCCGCACCTTGCTGAGCGGCGAGTATGACGTGCGCGAGGCGCTGATCAGCATCAACGCCGGGGCCGGCGGGGCAGACGCGGCGGACTGGACCGAAGGGCTGCGGCGGATCTACCTGCGCTGGGCCGAGCGGCACGGGTACCCGACGGAGGTCTACGACACCTCGTACGCAGAAGAGGCCGGGATCAAGTCGACCACGTTCGCGGTCAAGGCCCCCTACGCCTACGGGACGCTGCGCGGCGAGCACGGCACGCACCGGATGGTGCGCATCTCCAAGTACGACAACCAGGGCCGGCGCCAGACGTCGTTCGCGATGGTGGACGTGCTGCCCGTGGTCCAGCAGGTCGATCACATCGACATCCCCGAGGACGAGATGCGGATCGACGTGTTCAGGTCCAGCGGGCCCGGCGGCCAGGGCGTGAACACGACCGACTCCGCTGTCCGGATCACCCACCTGCCGACCGGGATTGTCGTCTCCTGCCAGAACGAGCGCAGCCAGATCCAGAACAAGGCCACCGCCATGGCCGTGCTGCAGGCCAAGCTGCTGGAGCGCAAGCGCGAGGAGCAGGCCGCGAAGCTGAACGAGTTGCGCGGTGACGGCGGGCGGAGTTGGGGCACCCAGATCCGCAACTACGTGCTGCACCCCTACCAGAACGTCAAGGACCTGCGGACCGGCTACGAGACAGGCAACACCGCGGCGGTCATGGACGGCGAGATCGACGACTTCATCGAGGCCGAGATCCGCTGGCTACGTTCGCAGGGCATGTAGGCCTCTCCTGACCCGACGGAAACCCCTTGCGGGGGTCGCCCGGTGGCGGGCCTAGGAACGCCCGCGTCCCGACCGTGGCTTGGCCGGGACCAGTCGCCAAGGCGGTGCCTGGCGGTCCCTGGCTTAGTGCGCCAGGTGGGCGGCGGCGAGCGCCAGCAGGGCTAGGACCAGCAGGATCGCGGCCACCACCTGGACGCTTATGCCGTGCGTCTCGTGGTGGACGTGCGCGCGGGCTTCGCGGCACGTCGCGCAGCGACCCTCTGCTACCGGCCCTCCGCACTGGGCACAGATGAGGTGCTCGCAGCTCATCTGTCTCCTATCCGGCCCGGAGCTTGCCCGGCCACTTCGACGATGTTGGACGTTCCAGCCCAGTTTCCCCCCTAGACTGGCCCGAGGCCAAACCGGGGCAGGAAACCCGGAGTCGGCAGTGTGATGCCGCTACCAACAGTATTCGTCGAGAACGTGCGAAGGGCCAGTGATCCACTTCGACAACGTCACCAAGACGTACCCGAATCAGGGCCGCCCGGCCTTGGAGAGCGTGAGCCTGGACATCGAGAAGAGCGAGTTCGTCTTTCTGGTCGGGCCGTCAGGATCGGGCAAGTCGACGTTCCTGCGGCTCGTGCTGAAGGAGGAGCGGCCTAGCTCTGGGCGCATCCACGTCGCTGGCAAGGACCTCGCCCGGCTGACGAACTGGAAGGTTCCTCACCTGCGCCGGCGGATCGGCTGCGTCTTCCAGGACTTCCGGCTGCTGCCCAACAAGAACGTCTACCAGAACATCGCGTTCGCGCTCGAGGTCATCGGCAAGCCGCGCCGCTTCATCAGGAAGGTCGTGCCCGAGGTGATCGACCTCGTCGGCCTCGAGGGCAAGCGCGACCGGATGCCCGACGAACTTTCTGGCGGCGAACAGCAGCGGGTGGCCATGGCGCGCGCGTTCGTGAACAGGCCGATGATCTTGCTTGCCGACGAGCCGACAGGAAACATCGACCCGGCTACCTCTATCGGGATCATGAAGGTGCTCGACCGGATCAACAGGACAGGCACGACCGTCGTCATGGCGACGCACGACGCGGCGATCGTGGACTCCATGCGCAAGCGGGTCATCGAGCTTGAGTACGGCAAGGTAGTCCGCGACCAGTCGCGCGGGGTGTACGGCCAGGCGTACTGACCGGCCCAGACTGACTACCGAAGGACTCAGCCAGATGCGTGCCCAGTTCGTCTTCCATGAGGTATGGATAGGCCTGCGCCGGAACCTGACCATGACCGTCGCCCTGGTCGTGGTGGTGGCGATCAGCCTGTCGCTGCTGGGAACCGGACTGCTGTTCGTGAAGCAGGTCGAAAACACCAGCAGTTTCTGGCAGAGCAGGGTGCAGCTTTCTGTCTACCTGTGCAGCAGCAGCGACCTAGGCGGGAGCTGCGCGACGAACGGTGCGTACACGCCGGCCCAGAAGAGCAGCATCCAGCACGCGCTCGCCACCGATCCCGATGTGGTCTACCTGAAATTCGTGACAGCGGCGACGAACTATCAGCAGTTCAAGGCCGAGTTCGCGTCCGACGCGGCACTCGAGAGATACACCACGGCAAGTCAGATCCCGGCCTCGTTCGAGATCAGGCTGAGGAACACCCAGGCCGACGCGGTGCCCGTGACCGAGGTGGTCGAGGGCATGCCTGGCGTCTCGGAGGTGGTCGACGACTCGTCCATCCTCAACCAGTTCTACAAGCTCCTGGACGGGGCGAGGAACGCCGTCGTGATCATCGCGATCTTCCTGCTGATAGCCGCGATCATGCTGGTCGCCAACACGATCCGGCTGTCCGCCTTCAACCGGCGGCGTGAGACGTCGATCATGCGGCTGGTCGGGGCGTCGAACTTCTACGTGCAGCTGCCGTTCCTGATGGAGGGCGTGATCGCAGGCTTGTTCGGCTGGCTGGTGGCTACCGGCCTGCTGATCTTGGTTAAGTCGCTCCTGCTGAACAGCCTGGAGGGATACCTTCCGTACGGCGTGACACTGTCCACCACGGACCTGGTCGAGGTCATAATTGTGGCCATGATCCTTGGTCTGCTCATCTGCGGTAGCACCTCGTTCCTCACGCTCAGGCGCTACCTACGCGTCTGACCCGGAATGTCCGTGGC
>JASIGS010000475.1 GCA_030052355.1 Streptosporangiaceae bacterium
GCCGGCCTCAGCCACGACGGCGCGCCCGCGACGCAGGCGCCTGCCCGGGGGACGACACCCGGAACCCCCGCGGGGTCCGGCGCTCGCCGATGACGACCGCTGCTGGCCAGGCCCGCCGGGTCGCGGGCCGGCGGAACCCGAGCCTGGCCCGGTCCAGCGGGGTGATGGCGCTCGGCACGATCGGCTCGCGGTTCACCGGCTTCCTGCGGACGGCGGTCCTGCTGTACGCGATCGGCACGCAAGCCCTCGGCAACGCCTACAACGTGGCAAACAACCTGCCGAACGCCGTCTACAACCTCGCCCTTGGCGGCATCCTGACCAGCGTCGTGGTCCCGCTGCTGGTCACCGCGGCACGCCGGAACCGCGACGGCGGCGAGGCCTACGACCAGCGGATCTTCACCCTCGGGGTGATCGCGCTCGCCGCCATCACCGCCGCCGCGACGGCCGCGGCGGTACCGATCACGGCCCTCTACGGGCACGGCATCGGGGACGCGGCCACCTATCACCTGACAGTGATCTTCACCTACTTCTTCCTGCCGCAGATCTTCTTCTACGGCGTGAGCTCGCTGGCAGGCGCGATCCTCAACGCACGCGGCAGCTTCGCGTCGCCGATGTGGACGCCGATCGTCAACAACGTGGTCGTGATCATGGTCGGCGTCGCCCTGATCCTCACGGCGGGCACCGGCCGCACGCCGCAGGACATCTCGCCGGCAGAGGTCCAGCTCCTCGCCATCGGGACGACGTTCGGCATAGCCGCGCAGACGGCCGCGATGTGGCCGTCCCTGCACCGCGTCGGCTTCCGCTGGCGGCCGCGGTTCGACTTCAAGCGGGCCGAGGTCGCCGAGATCGGCCGGATGGGCGGCTGGATGTTCGTCTACATCGTGGCGACCCAGCTGTCGTTCCTGACCACGACGATCGTGTCGAACGACGCGGGTTCGCGGGTCTGCAAGACCTGCGCGGGTGCCGGGTACGCGGCGTTCAGCAACGCCTGGCTGCTCTTCCAGCTCCCGTACGCGATCGTTGGCGTGTCGGTGATCACCGCGATGCTGCCGAGGATGAGCGCACACGCGGCCTCCGCCAAGCATCGGCTGCTGACCAGGGACTTCTCGGCGGCGACCCGGCTGTCGTCGGTACTGATCGTGCCCGCGGCGATGATCCTGGCGGTGCTCGGCCCGCCACTGGCACAGGGCATATTCGGGCACGGCAGTACCTCGCCGGCGTCAGCCCGCTACCTGGGCGTCATCTTCGGGGTTTTCTGCCTCGGCCTGCTCCCCTACACCCTCTTCAACCTGCTGATGCGCGCCTTCTACGCGATGCACGACTCAAGGACGCCTGCCGTGGTCGGGGTCGTCTCGATGGCGGTGCGGATCGTCGCCAGCTTCGTCGCCCTGGTTGTCCTGCCACCGTCCGAGGTGGTCGCCGGACTTGGCGTCGGATTCGGGATATCGAGCCTGGTCATGGCCGTGTGGCTGTCGTGGATCCTCGCCCGCAGGGTGGGCGGGCTTGACACCCGCCGGATCAGGATGAGCCTCGTGCGGATGCACGTGGCCGCGGTGCCCGGGACCGCGTTTGCCGTCGCCGCTTCGATAGTGCTCGACCGGGTCGCGCCGGGCGGGACGCTGACCGCGATCGCTACCGTCGCGATCGGCGGCAGCGGCGGGCTGCTGCTCTACCTGCTGATGGCCAGGCTGCTCAGGGTGGCCGAGGTCGCCGAGCTGACCAAGGTGGTCAGGGCGAAGCTAGCCGGCTGAGGCCAGGCCGGTTCAGGCCTGCTGCTCCTCCTGGGCCAGCTCCGCAGACCGGCCGGCGACCATCTCGGTGATCACGCGGGCAATCTGCTGCGGCGCCAGGCCGAACCGTGCGAGCAGGTCCGCGCGCTCGCCGTGCTCCAGGAAGTTCTGTGGCAGCCCGAACGTGCGCACCGGTGTCTCGACGTCGTTGTCGCGCAGCAGCCTCGCCACCGCGTCGCCAAACCCGCCGACCCTGCCGTTGTCCTCGACCGTGATCACCAGCGCGTGCTTGCGAGCGGCGTCCGGCAGCGCCTCATCGAGCGGCTTGACCCAGCGCGGATCGACCACCGTGACGCCGATCCCGTGGTCGGCCAGCCTGTCCGCGGCCTCGACGCAGACACCCGCCATCGGGCCGGCGCCGAGCAGCAGCACGTCGCGCCTCGCCTGCTCGGCGGGCACGCGGAGCACATCCATGGCGCCGAGCTTGCCGACGGCCGGCAGGTCCGGCCCGGCCAGCTTGCCGGGAAACCGCAGCACGGTGGGACCGTCGTCAACCGCGACGGCTTCGTTCAGCAGCTCGGCGACCCGGCCGGCGTCCCTCGGCACGGCGATACGCAGGCCCGGCACCAGCTGCAGGATCGAGCCATCCCACATGCCGTGGTGGCTCGCGCCGTCAGGTCCGGTCACGCCGGCCCGGTCTAGCGCGAAGGTGACCGGCAGCCGGTGCAGTGCCACGTCCATCAGGACCTGGTCGAAGGCCCGGTTCAGGAAGGTGGAGTAGATGGCCGCGACCGGGTGCATGCCACCCATCGCCAGGCCTGCGGCGCTGGTCACCGCGTGCTGCTCGGCTATGCCGACGTCGAAAACACGGTCAGGGAAGGCCCGGGCAAACTGGCTGAGCCCGGTCGGGTGCAGCATCGCCGCCGTGATCGCCACCACGTCCGGCCGCCTCGCCCCGATGGCTGCGAGCTCATCGCCGAAGACCTGAGTCCACGCCGGGTAGCTCCCGGCCGACCGGGCCGCGCCCGAGCCCGGCCGCGCTGGGGAGACCTGGTGCAGGCAGTCTTCCTCGTTCTCCTCCGCCAGCGGGTAGCCGAAACCCTTGCGAGTGATCACGTGCACGAGCACGGGACCGCCGAACATGCGTGCCCGCCGCAGCGCGTGCTCGAGCACGCGCTCGTCGTGCCCGTCCACCGGCCCGAGGTACTTCAGGCCGAGATCCTCGAACAGCACCTGCGGCTGGAGGACGTCCTTGAGGCCCTTCTTGATCCCGTGCAGGGTCTCGAACAGCGGCGGGCCAAAGAGCGGCGCGTGCGTGAGCGAGGTCTTGATGTAGTCGAGCACCTGCTCGTAGCGCTGCGACACGCGGACCGAGGCCAGGTGGTCGGCCAGCCCGCCGATGGTGGGCTGGTAAGAGCGGCCGTTGTCGTTGACCACGATTACCAGCGGCCGGTCCTTGGCGCCGGCGATGTTGTTGAGCGCCTCCCACGCCATGCCCCCGGTCAGTGCCCCGTCCCCGATGACAGCCACGACCCGGCGGTTTGACTCGCCGCGGAGCTGGTAAGCCTTCGCCAGGCCGTCCGCATAGGACAGGCTCGTGGAGGCGTGCGAGTTCTCGACCACGTCGTGCTCGGACTCGGTTCGGTTCGGGTACCCGGAGACCCCGCCGGCCTGCCGCAGGCTGCTGAAGTCCTCGTACCGGCCGGTGAGCAGCTTGTGCACGTAGGACTGGTGGCCGGTGTCGAAGATGATCCGGTCGACCGGGGAGTCGAAGACCCTGTGCAGGGCGATGGTGAGCTCGACCACACCGAGGTTAGGCCCGAGGTGGCCGCCGTTCTTGGTGACGACATGGATGAGGAGGTCACGGATCTCCGCGGCCAGCTGGGGCAACTCCTCGGCGCTCAGCTCCTTGACGTCGCGCGGGCTCCGGATGTTCTCCAGCAAGGTCACTGATCGCTCCTCATGGTCATCGGCCACGACCCGGCGCTGCCGTCAGCACGCCGCCCGCGACCAGGCCGAACCTGCGTCCCGCGCCGCGCCCGGCAGCGCTCCTCGTACCCGCGCGGCCGACCCGCGCCACGCTGCTGCAGGAGGTTAACGCCTCAGTGTATTTCTGTCGATCTGTACGCGCGACGCCAGCCACCGGGTTGGCGCGCAGGAAAGCCGGCGCGCACTCGCCCGAGCAGTATCAGCGCGCCCGTGCGCCCTTCTACAGTATGTCCATGACCGGCGAAGTTTCCCCGACCAGCCAGCCAGGCAACGCGGCGCTCCGCGCTTCGCACGCCGACCGCGACGCCACCGTCGAGATGCTCAGGGTCGCGGCCGGCGAGGGCCGGCTGACGCCCCAGGAGCTCGACGAGCGGCTCGAGGCCGCCCTGACCGCAAAGACCCTCAGCGAGCTCGCCGCGCTGACGACCGACCTGCCGGCCGCGCCAGGCCAGCCAGCCAGGCTCCCCGAGCCGCAGCCCAAGCCGAAGGACCTGGTGCGGTTCAACACCAAGGGCGGCAACGTGACGAGGACGGGCCAGTGGGTGGTCCCGGCGGCCATCTAGGCCGCCGTGGTGGGCGGCAACGTGGTGCTGAACTTCACCGAGGCGCTGATCACCCAGCCCGAGCTCGCCATCGAGGCGAACGTCCGGGGCGGCAATCTGGTCATGGTGACCAGGCCGGGCATCACGGTAGACGTGGACGACCTGGAAATGCGCGGCGGGAACATGCATTTCGGCAACGGAGTCGACCGTTCGGCGCCGCTCGTCCTGCGCGTGGTGGTGTCAGGGAAGGTCGCTGGCGGCAACTTCGTCGTCCGGCTGCCGAGACGGACGTTCTGGCAGTGGCTCACCCGCAAGCCGAGGCCGTACGCCGAAGGCCGTTAGCCTGACCGCCCGACCACCGGGGGTGAGCTGCAGTCTCGCCAGGGTCAGCTCGCTGCTGGCACCATCCGGTTCCGGCCTCCCAGCCAGCCGGAGACCAGTTCAAGTGCCACAACGGCCAGGAGCACCCA
>JASIGS010000476.1 GCA_030052355.1 Streptosporangiaceae bacterium
GCTGCAGCTGGAGCTGCGGCGAACGGAGCCGGAGCAGGTCAGCGCACTGCACATCCGCGCGGCCGGATGGCTTGCCAGCCACGGTTACCCGGTCGAGGCCATCCGGCATGCCCAGGCCGGCGGTGACTGGGAGATGGCCGCCCGGCTGCTAGCCGACAACTGGTCCGGCCTGTACCTGGACGGGCAGGAATCGACGACGCACGCGCTGGTGAGCGCATTCCCAGCCGGGGCGGCAGCGGGCGATGCCGAGCTGGCGGCAGTAGCCGCGGCGGGCGAGCTGGCGCAGGGTTCACTGGTCAGCGCGGAACAGCTCCTGGTCCTGGCCGAGCGAGGCCTGGCACAGGTGCCAGAGGGCCGGCGCGAGCAGGCGCTGACCCTCCTCGGGGTCGTGCAGATGATGTACTCCGGCCGGAGCGGAGACCAGCATGGGCGGGCCAGCCACGCGGAGCGCGTCGCCGCAGTCTCCGCGGTCCCCGCGGCGACCCGGCCCGGCGTAAGTGAGGAGCTGCGTGCGTTCGCCCTGGCCGAGATCGGCGACACCGAGACCTGGGCCGGCCGACTGGACCTGGCGGAACCGCACCTCGACATGGCCATCACGATCGGACGGAGGATCGGCCGACCCTATATCGAACTCATGGCCCTGGTGTACCGGGCCGAGATTGAGCTCAACAGATGCTTTCCCCGCGCGGAGGGACTCAGCAGGCAGGCCATCGGCCTGGCAGAGCGGCACGGCTGGACCGACGATCTGTTCAGCGGGTTCGCTGCCATGACGCTCGGCGGCGCCCTGGCCTGGCAGGGACGGGTTGACGACGCGGACGCCTGGGTTGGTCGCGCCGAGCGCATCTTTCGTAGGGAATCAAACCCCGCCGCGGCCATGGGCGGCCAGTACGTCCGCGGCCAGCTCGAGATGGGTCGCGGCCGATTCGCTGACGCCCTCGCCGCGTTCCGGGCTGCCGAGCGGCTAGCCGGCCCGCACCCGCTCGCGCGTCCGCTGCGAGCCTGGCTGGTGCACGCCCTCGCGCAGCTCGGCCACACAGCCGCCGCCGAGGACATCCTTGCTGGCCTCAGCGACCGCGACCGCAACCGCAACGAGATGCGCGTCGCCACCGCCGCGCTCAGGCTCGCCCAGCACGACCCGCATGGCGCGACCGCAGCCATAGCACCCGCCCTGGAATTCCCGGGCACGGCGGGCTGGCCCGCCTGGCTCATTGAAGCGTTCCTGCTGGACGCCATCGCCCGGAACGCGCTCGGCGACCTGCCCGCGGCCGGGCGCTCGCTGGAGCGCGCACTAGCCCTGGCTGAGCCCGACGGCGTCGTGATGTGGTTCCTGATGCATCCCGCCTGCGAACTGATCGAGACTCGCGCACATGAGCAGACCGCTCATCCCGTCCTCGTTGCACGGATCCTCGACCAGCTGGCCCGCAGGGCAACGGCTTCGCCGGTTCCCGGCGCGCCACTGCCGATCCAGCCACTGACCCGCAGCGAGATCCGCGTGCTGCGCTACCTGCCAACCCATCTGTCGGCGCCGGAGATCGGCTTTGAGCTGCACCTCTCGACAAACACAGTGAAAACGCACATGCGCAACCTGTACGTCAAGCTCGGTGCCCACACCCGCACGGAGGCCGTCGCGGCCGCGCGGAGCCTCGGACTGCTCGCCCCGCCCGCTCCGGCCGAGCAGACCTGAGTGGCATGCTGCAGCGATGGCAATTGCGGAGACGACTGTCAGCGAATCCACGGGCCCGCGGAGCACGGGCGCAGCCAGCCTGCTCATGCGGGCTGGCTCCCGCGCGGCGAGATCTCGCCCGGAGCCTGTTCGACCACGATGCGGGCAAGCTCGACACGGGACGTGATGGCGAGCTTGCGGAAGGCCTGGCGGAGATGATGCGCAACGGTGTGGGTGCTGATATACATGCGGGCTGCGATCTGGTTATTGCTCAGTCCCTCGGCAACGAGACAGGAGATGGCCTGCTCGGTAGCGGTCAGGCTGTGCCAGCCCCCGACATGACTATCGCCAGGGCTTGTGCTCCAGTGCCGGCGCCGGATGCCCAGCTCGCGAAGCCGAGATCGAACCCGCGCCTCATCCCGGCATGCCCCCAGCTGCCGATACCGGGTGAGCGCCGATGTGAGGGCATCGACGGCACCCTCCCGTTGGCCTCGCCGCTCCTGCAGTACGCCTAGGTCCTCTGCTGCCGACGCCCTGGCCCACGGGTCCGCGTGCTCTCGCGCAGAGCTGGCCAGCGAGGCAGGATCACGATGCAGCAGACCCATCGCATGCCTGGCGGACGGGCCAGACGCCGCGAACCAGGGGTTGGCGGCAGCCAGGCCAGCGGCAGCGTCGGCGGCCGCCGTCGCCAGCCTCTCGTCTCCGGCTGCCAGCGACGTACGCACGAGCCATGCCGCTAGCGCCGGATCTGCCAGCAGGGGCCCGGGACGAACGGGAAGGTCAGCGCAGAAGGCGCCCAGGCCGTGGAGTGCCTCCACAGGGCCACGGGTCGCTTCCGCGACCTGCGCATCGGCGAGGCTGCTCTCAGACCGCGCATAAACGCTCGCGGCATGCATGCCACTGAGCGGACGGTTCCTGATGTGAGCCGCCGCCGCCTCAACACGGCCGCGACGCAGCTCGATGACGGCAAGGACACTCAGGGCGCTGGCGACATATGAGTCGGCACCCAAGGCCAGGGCGTGGGCCAGGGCAGCAGCACCTTCGGCGCTGGCATCGCTTAGCCGTCCCGCCGCCAGGTGTATGCGAGCGCGCAGTAGCGTCACAGCCGAGCCTGCCGGAATGCAGGTCAGGTCAGCGGCTGTCGCGCCACCCAGGACGGCCTCTGCGTCGTCCAGCTCGCGCATGTCCACAAGCGTTGCCGCCAGGACCAGGAGAGGTTGGGCGTCCCGGGCATCCGGCGAGATGCCCGAGCCACGCGCGGCGTCACGCGCTAGCTCGAGGCTTTCGCGGACCTGCGCCCTGTCCCAGCAGCGGCATGCCTGCAGGATCAGTGCGGCCGGAGTGGTGGTGCCGGGCCGGACCTCTGGCTGGGTGGCGTCTGCGGTGTCCCCGGCTATGCCTGTCAGCGCCTGAAGGCGGGCTGCGCGGGCGCGGGCTCGCACATCACCCGGCAGCTGTCCGGCGTCCAGGACAGCCGAAGCCTCGGCGGCTGCCTCTCGCGGCAGCCCGCGAGTGCACAGGACCCAGGACATGACGCACCGGAGCCGGTGCTCGGCTGCCAGCGGAAGCGGCCTTGCCCGCGTTGCCTCGGTAATGGCCAGAGCCTGCTCAAGCCTGCCCGCCGCCGCCAGCGCTTCGGCGGCAGTCACTGACCGCGCCAGCGCAGCCGGGTCGCCGGGCCGGGTCAGCTTCAGCGCGTGGACTGCAAGGTCGGCTGCCGCCTGCGGAGCTGACCGGATCGTCCGGGCCACAGCACGGTCCAGACCTGGCAGCGACGCGGGGTCGCCAGAGTCCGCGCCCTCTAGCAGGTGACTGGCCGCATCCGTCGCAGAAGCCCCGCGGCCGAGCAGGATCTCGCCGTACTGGCGGTGGAGCGTCCGGCGGGCCGGCGCTGGGACAATGCCGGCGGCCGCACGTCGGAGCAGTTCACTGCAGAAGGCGAAGCCGTGCTCCGTCGCGCTGACCAGGGCGGCATCAATTCCCTCCTCGATGGCCGGCAAGAGCGAGGCCGGGGGCTCGCCGAGCATGTCCGCGGCGTCCTCCAGCTGGAAGGCTGGGCCAAGCACGGCCGTTGTCAGGAGCAGGTGACGGGTTTGCCGGGTAACCTGCCCGAGCCGCTGCTGGGCGACCTGGCGAAGCTGCACTGGCGGGCTGGAAGAGGTCAGGACGGAGCAGCCGTCCCTGATCTCGACTGCCCGGACCTTGCGCAAGCTGCCGATCAGCTCGGCAAGGAGCGCTGGGCTGCCCGCCGCGCCCCTCGCCAGCGCAGCCAGTTCCGGGCCAGGGGGCGCGCCGAAGGCGTCGGTGAGCATCATCTGCGCTGCATCCTCGGCCAGCGGGGCGAGTGTGACCCGGACGGCGCCGTCGCGCTCTAGCAGGGAGAACAGATGACCGGCACCGCCGCGAACAGTGCTCGAGCGGGCCAGCAGCCAGGCTACGGGCCGCTGGCAGAGATCCCGTTGCAGGGACCGCAGCGCCGCAAGGGTTCCTTCGCTCTCGCAGTGCAGGTCATCTAGGCATATCAGCAGCGGAGCAGACGCTGCGCGCTGCTCCAGTCGGCTGCGCATGCGCGCGAGCTGATGAGCCGGGCCAGGCGGGTCAGGATGATCGTGACCGGGACCCTCCCCGGTGAGCGGCTCACGTAGAGCTGCGCGGAGCGTGAACAGCGGGGTTGCATAGGCGAGCGGATCGGCCGCCCCGGCGAGGAGCGAGAAAGCGCGATCAGCCGCCTGCTGGCAGCCATCACGGAGCAGCCGTGACTTCCCGATCCCCGGCTTTCCCTCGACCAGTACCACGCCAGCAGATCCTCGCTCGGCGTGCCCCAAGAGTTCACCGATCACGGCACGCTCGGTGTCACGGCCGCGCAGTGCGATCGTGCCGACGGGCACATGAGGACTGCTGACGCTGGCGCGCTGCCCAGCCGCCTCAGCACGGATGGCGGTCGTCACTCTCAGCACGCGGCCTGACTGCCGGTGTGCCGGCTGGTCCGCCTGTCGGCTGCAGTCCTCGCTGGCACTGCCTGGCCCTGACCTCTGACGTTCCGTGACGGCAGGGCGTGCTATCTGCCATCGTCCCAGCATGCTGGGTCCCGGTCCGCGGCGCCTCGCACGATCCGTGTGAATCTCGCGGCCATGCACTTGGCGCTGACATCTCAGCCAGGTGCCACCCGGCGCACCTCGATCAGTTCCAGGCCCAGAGACTCGACAGCCGCCAGCACTCCGAAGACAGCGGCCTGATCTGGCATCGCTCCGCTCAGCACGGTGTCATAGCCGTCGACTCGGACCCGCATCTCCGGGAACGCGGTCCGCATCACCTGCCCAAGATGGCCACGCACCCGGATCTCGTAATGCGCGCCAGTGCTAGCCATTTGTGCGCCTGCGCGCTAGCCGCACTGCTCGCGGGGCCGGTCGCTCATCCAGGAGAAGCGCCGTCCCGGGACCGGGGCGAAGCCCGTTAGCCAGGCCAGGGCATGGCCGCGAGCCATATCCATGAGGACGGCAGGAACGAGCAAACGCCAGCATGCCTGACAGCAGGCCGGTTGCGAATGCCGTCGACAATCCTCGCACCTCCGGGCCGATAGTGCCGCTGCCAGCATCGGCGCCGGCAGCCGCGGGCCACATCGTCAGATCCGCTAACAGAACCGTGCGGCCTCAGGGCGAGCCGCCCCGGGCGGACGGGCTAACTACGCCGGGAGCGCGCGACCGCCGCGGGCCGCCTTGCTGGAAATTAGCCATCTTGACGATGCCAGCGCCTGCCCGCCCGCCTCATAGTTGGCGTCACCGCATCGAGTCAGCATGCGTGCGCGGCGAAGGGATCGACCAGCCATGACCAGCCCGGTCTCACGGGGCTTTCACCGTCGCAGTCCGCCCGGGGATGCCGGGGCCGGGAAGCTCCCGCCGGGGCAGCATCCCACGACGGACTTCCCGGTGCTGTCGGCAGGGCCGACGCCGCACACGCCGCTGCCGGAGTGGACCTTCTCCATCCGCCAGGCGGGCCGGACGCTCAGGTCCTGGACGTGGGCGGAACTCGTGGACCTGCCGACCGAGACGGTGACGGTCGACATCCACTGTGTCACCCGCTGGTCGAAACTCGGCACGGTGTGGCGGGGCATTCCGGTCAGCCAGCTGCTGGACCAGGTCCGGCACGACGCGCAGTACGTGCTGGCGTTCAGCGACGGCGGCTACACCACCAACCTGCCGGTCAGCGACGTGCGCGGCGGCCAGGCGTGGGTGGCTTTCGACTACGACGGGCAGCCGCTGGCACCGGAGCACGGCGGGCCCGCGCGGCTGCTCGTTCCGCACCTCTACTTCTGGAAGAGCGCCAAGTGGGTGCGCGGCCTGGAGCTGCTCGATCATGACCAGCCCGGCTTCTGGGAGAACTACGGCTACAACAACTACGGGGACCCATGGCGGGAACAGCGGTACGCGGGCGACTGACCTGGCAAGTCGCCACCGTCGCAGCCGTGGCCGACGAGACAGGCTCGGTCCGGACGATCTCACTGGACCTGCCGGACTGGCCGGGCCACCAGGCCGGTCAGCACCTGGACCTCCGGCTGACGGCCGACGACGGCTACCAGGCGGAACGGTCGTACTCGATTGCATCCGCCAACGGCGAGCCCGTCGCGATCACGGTGGAGCGGTTGGACGACGGCGAAGTCTCGCCGTATCTCACTGAGGAGCTACGCCCGGGCGACCAGATGGAGGTACGGGGACCGATCGGGAACTGGTTCACCTGGGGACCTGACGACGGCGGTCCGCTGCTGCTGATCGCTGGAGGATCCGGCGTGGTGCCGCTGCGTGCCATCCTGCGGCACCGTCAGCGCAGCGGCAGCAGCGTGCCCGCCCGGCTGCTGTACTCGTCCCGGTCACTCGAGGACGTCATCTACCGGCAGGAACTGGACCAGTACCGGGGCAGCGCCGAGGTGCGTTACACACTGACCCGCCGCCAGCCCCCGGGCTGGGGCGGATTGGTTGGCCGAGTCGACGACGCCATGCTCGCCCGCATCGCCTGGCGAGCGGCCGAGGGACCGCTGGCTTTCATCTGCGGGCCCACTCCCTTCGTCGAGGCAGTGGCAGGGCTGCTCGTTGCCCGCCACTACCCCGAGAGCCGGGTCAAGACCGAGCGCTTTGGAGGCGCCTGATGGCTCTAGACGGCAACGCCATCGGCGGCCTGCTCCTCGAGGTCTTCGCCGCCGACATGACCAGCGCCCTGGCAACCTGTGCCGCCTGCGGTGCGGTCCGTCCGGTCGCCGAGACCACGGTCTACCTGCGCGCGCCAGGAGTTGTCGTCCGCTGCCGCACCTGCACGAACGTCCTGATGGTCATCTCTCGGGTACGAGGGCTGAACTGCGTCGACCTGAGCGGCCTGCTGGCACTGCAGACGTAGGCGACACGTGACCGACTCGCAGATCCTTGCCGGTTCATCGGTGGACCAGCCGCCGGTTCCCTTCTGCCGACTGTCCGTCTTGACGATGTGCAAACGCAGCGTGACGACGACGCTACCCATGAGCAGGCGGTGCAGCACCGCTGCATGCCGCTCACCGGAAGGAGTCCCGCATGAGCATGAACTGGCTCGAGGGCATGCACCCGCAGATGGGTGACCCGATGACCGAGCAGATGGGCAATCCCCAGATGGGCAGCCCGATGACCGAGCAGGTGGCCAGCCCGATGACGATGCCCATATTCGCCGGGCAGAAGCTCGTAGTCGTCGGCGGCAGCAGCGGCATGGGCCGCCAAGTCGCAGCCGACGTTGTCGCCGCAGGTGGCAGCGCCGTCGTGATCGGCCTGCGCGACAAACTGGTCAACGACACCGCGGCCGAGCTCAACCGCTGCGGCAAGGCCTATGGCATCGCCGCCGACCTGACGGACCGGATGGAGGTGGAGCGCGTCCGCCAGCAGCTCGCCGGCGAGCACGCCGACGCCACCCTGCTGGTGAACGCGGCCGGCCTGTTCGTTCCCAAGCCGTTCCTGGACCACGACGGCGAGGATTACGACTCCTACCTCGAACTGGACCGGGCTATCTTCTTCATCACCCAGACCGTGGCGCGCGGCATGGTCGCCCAGGGCCGCGGCGGTTCCATCGTCACCATCGGCAGCATGTGGGCGCACCAGGCCATCGGGGCCACGCCTTCGTCGGCATACTCGCTCGGCAAGGGCGGCCTGCACGCGCTCACCCGCAACCTCGCCCTCGAGCTCGCGCCTCACCAGATCCGGGTCAACGCCGTCGCTCCCGCCGTAGTCGCGACGCCGATCTACGAGCGGTTCGTGCCCAAGGACAAGCTCGACGCGACCCTGCACAGCTTCGACGGCTTCCACCCGCTCGGCCGCACCGGGACCACGCGGGACATGGCCAACGTCATCACCTTCCTGCTCTCGCCTGCTACTAGCTGGGTCACGGGCGCCATCTGGGACGTCGACGGCGGCGTCATGGCGGGACGCAACTAACACCACAAAGGAGAGTCATGAAATCCATCTCGAAGGCGGCCGCGGTCACCGTTGCGGGGGCGGCAGCTGCAGCGCTGTCCGCGCTGCCAGCCAGCGCGGCGAACGCGCATGCCTGGCGAGCGCAACCCCATGCCGTGTTCGTGCAGACCGACAACACGGCCGGGAACACGATCGTCGCCTACACACGGACTTCCTCGGGCGGGCTGCAGCAGGCCGGGAGCTACCCGACCGGAGGGAACGGCGGGCAGACGAACGGGTCCGTCGTCGACCACCTGTCGTCGGAGGGGTCGCTGGAATATGACCGGCAGGCCGGGCTGCTGTACGCCGTGAACGCCGGCAGCAACACCATCACCGTCTTCCGGGTTCGCGGCGACCGGTTGTTCCGCACCCAGGTGCTCAGCTCTGGCGGCCAGTTCCCGGTCAGCATCACCTTCCACGGCAGGCGAGTGTTCGTACTCAACGCGTGGGGTGGTGCCTCGATCGCCGGCTTCCTCCAGCTCCGCGGACACCTGGTCCCGGTGCCGTCATGGACCCGCGATCTCGGCCTGGGCACCAGTTCCTCGACCACATTCACGGCAACGCCGGGCCAGGTCGGATTCACGCCGCACGGCTCCCAGCTGGTAGTCACGACCAAGAACGCCAGTGACAGCGTGGACGTCTTTGCGGACGGCCCCTTTGGCCCGTCCGCCGAGCCCACCGTGACGTCACTGCCCGGCACCATCCCGTTCGGGTTCACCTTTGACGCCTACGGGCACCTCGCGCTCGTCGAGACCGGCGCGGGCGCCGTTGCCACCTTCTCGATCGCGCCGGACGGCACGCTCACCCAGCTGGGCAGCGCTGCCACCGGCCAGGCCGCGACCTGCTGGATCACCGCGGCGCCGCAGGGCACGCTCTACGCATCCAACGCCGGCAGCGCCACCGAGTCCACCCTCATCACCGAGCCGGACGGCGCGATCAGCCAGCTGGGCACCACGCCAACCGACACCGGCACCACCGACGCGGTCGTGTCCTCGGACGGCCAGTACCTGTACGTGCAGGCCGGCGGGCCCGGCAACGTCGATGTCTACCGCATCGGTGCTGGCGGGAGCCTGACCCAGACCGGCTCGGTCACCGTTCCCGGCGCTGTCGGCGGCGAGGGTATCGCCGCCTCCTGACCGCCGCGTCGCCCGGCACCGGGCAGCGCCAGCTGCCAGCCACTTCGCGCTGGCCACGGCGCTGCCCGGCGCCGTTCTACCGCCACGCTGATGAGGAGAAAGGCATGTCCCACCATTTCGACAGCCCGACAGCCATCGAGGACGGCCGGCTGAATCTGGGCGACCTATATGTCTTCCCGGAGTCGCCGGGCACATCAACGCTGTTAGTTACCGTTAACCCGGACGCGGGCAGGTCCAACCCGACCACCTTCCGGCCCGACGCCCTGTACGAGTTCGCCATCGCCAGCGACGGCGGCACTCGCGAAGACTGCGCCTTCCGTATGACCTTCAGCGAGCCAGCCGCGGACGGCAGCCAGCAGATGCAGCTCCGCTACGCAACCGGGTCGTCAAGCCAGTCAGGCACCGACGGTGCCGACCTCGGCGCCGGCCGCACTGGTCAGCACTTCGCGCTCGTCGGCGGCGGGTCGGCCTGGTTCGGCCTGGCCCAGGATCCCTTCTGGGGAGACGCCGCCGCGCTATTCGCGTTCACCCGCGGCCTGGCCGAAGGCCAGTTCCGCCCGGAACTGTTCGCCGGCCCGCCGGGCAACCTGCTAGGCGGCCGGAACGTCACCGCCATCGCGCTCCAGGTCCCCGACGACACACTCCGCGGCACCGACGTCGCCGTCTGGGCCAGGATCACGCTCTACGGCCACGCCCCGCCGCGCCAGGTCAGCCGGGCCGCACACCCGCTGCTGCGGTCATTCTTCTTCCCCCAGCCCGGGCCTGCCACCGAGGCACTCAACGCCGCCTCGCCCGCCGACGACGTCGCCAGCTACAGCGACCTTGTGCTCCAGACCGCCCGGCACGTGGCCGTCGTGTGCGGAGCGGCCAGCGCAGAGGAGCAGGCAGCGGCCGTTGCCGCTGCGTTCCTGCCCGATCAGCTCGGGTACCGGCCCGGTCAGCCAGCGCACTTCGCGCCAAGCACCGGGAACGGCCGCGGCCTGCACGACGACGCGTTCGGAACCACATTGTCGCTGATGGTCGGCCGTCCGCTCGGCATCACCACCTCGCCGTACCCCGTCGTGGCCGCGTTCCCCCATCTCGCGCCTCCCGGCCACGATGATCTTCCCGCGCTCACGGACATGCTGGGCATCCGCGAGCATGTCGCCAAACCGCAGTCCGGCTGATGACCGCTGTCATCTCGACCCTGCCTGGCACCACGCGGCCGGCGGCCGCCGGTCCTGAGCCGCGCCTGCGACCATGCTGGTGAACCGGCTGGCGGAACATCGGGATGTCCGGGACTCCCTCGATGGTCATCACGGCCGCGGCGAGATTCCTGGCGAGCTGGT
Source organism: Streptosporangiaceae bacterium (assembly GCA_030052355.1). The sequence goes on from JASIGS010000476.1 coordinate 10,589, forward strand.
GCTTACAGGCGAAGGTGCCTTCCGTGGCATATACGTCGATCATCGGCGAGGTCATGGCCGCGTTCCCCGGAGCCAAACCGGTCGTCCTCCCCAACTCCATCCCGGCCATCGCGGAGCAGTTCCGGGCCAGTTTCACTAGCGCGTTGAGCTGGTGCCCTCCCGGAGCGCGATTCATTCTCTTACGCTTCGGTGAAAAGGCTGGCAAGATCACACCGGCCTTAAAGCGTGAGGATGGAAGCTTCGTGTCACGTTGTCGCGAATGCCGGAGGCTGCTCGGGCCGGCGAGCACCTGGGTAGCCAGGACGTGGCTCGGTGAGTGAGTTCGGCCCCGTGTACCCGTACCTGGTAGGGCGGGACGCGGAGCTTACGCAGATCGAGTCGGCGGTTGCCAATATGGCTCGGCGCGGCGGCACGGTCCGGATCGCCGGGGACCCCGGGATCGGCAAGAGTGCTCTGCTGCAAGCGGGCATCGAGCTCGCGGTCGCACGGGGTTATACGGCCCTGTCCGTCCAGGCCGCTGAGGGAGAATCCCATCTCGCGTTCGCGGCCCTCTACCAGCTCCTCGGGCCGGTCCTCAACCGGCTCGATGAACTGCCAGCTGGGCATCGCGCTGCTCTCATGAGCGCGTTTGGGCTAGCCGAATCAGGCGTTGCCCCGGCCAACCAGTTCTTCATTGCCCTGGCTGCGCTCGAACTGCTTGCCGACGCGGCGGCCGAGACGCCGATTCTTGTCGGAATTGATGACCTGTCGTGGCTTGACGATGACAGCCGCGAGGCGATCGAGTTCATCTCCCGGCGTGTTACCGATGAGCAGATCGTCATGCTCACGACGTGTCGCCTGAACCGGCCGCCGGAGAGTGCGTTCGGCTCAGTGCTGCTCTGGTTGGATCCGCTCGATGCCGAGGCATCACGAGCACTCCTGCAGCACCGGGCTCCGGGCCTGTCGGCGCTCGAACAGGGACGGGTACTGGCTGCGGCCGCAGGTAACCCGCTTGCTCTGCTGGAGCTTGCCAAGGTTGTCGGCCGGGCGGGAGAGTCGTCTGTCCTGGAGTCTGTCCGGCTGACCGAACGGCTCGAGCGCACCTTCGCGGCGGGACTCGGTGACCTTGAGCCGCGCGTTCGCGCCGCCTTGCTGGTTGCCGCGGTCCAGGACAGCGACCAAATATCGGAGACTTCTGCCGCACTCAGCCGTCTCGGCGGTGATTACGACGCGACGGACGATCTTCGCAAGGCCGCCCAGGCCGGGATGCTGGTCATCGACGGTGACACATTCCGCTTCCGGCACCCGCTCGTCCGGTCAGCCATTGCCCAGTCCGCTTCAGCCGAGGAGCGCAGGGCTGTCCATCGGGCGTTTGCTGCCACCCTCAGCGCCGATGCCGATCGGGCTGTGTGGCATCGGGCGCTGGCGGCTCCGGGTGCCCAGGAGTCGCTGGCAGCCGAGCTGGACGCGGGCGCGGACCGGGCCCTAGCACGCGGCGCTCCCGGCCAGGCGGAGGTTTGGCTGAGGCGCGCCGCCGAGCTTTCCGAGGACGCTCGGCACCGGGGTCACCGGCTTCTGCGGGCGGCCGAGTTGGCCTTCGAGCTCGGGCGGCACGAAACGGTGACCGAGCTGATGTCGCAGGCCCGGGCCCTCAAGCTCGAGCCCTCCGACTATGCCCGCCTTGCCGGGCTCGAGGGTGCGTTCGACGACGGCATCCCGGGCGATGAGGACAACATCGGCCGGCTGGCAGAGGCCGCGCATCACGCCCGACGGGACGGCGACGAGGTCCTTGCGGCCTCGTTGCTGCTCAGCGCTGCCAACTCGTGCTACTGGGGTGCGGCGGGCGAGGACTTGCGGGGCCGAGTGCGCTCGGGCATCGAGGCGCTCAGCCTGGACAGCGCTGACCCTCGGGTGATGGTGCTCTACGCCGAGATCGACCCGTTCCGCCGCGGAGCGCGCCTGGTTGATCAGCTCGCGCGATGGGCTTCGGCCGAGGTCACCGACGTTGCCCTGCTCGGGGCGCTGGCACGCACCGGGTTCATCACCGGCGAGTTCGAGCGCGGCCTGCGATTCGCGGCTCAGGCATCTGAATCGCTGCGCCGGCAGGGTCGGATAGCCCTGCTCACCCAGGCGCGCGTGCTGGAGGCCTTCGCCGCGCTCTACCTGGGTCGCTGGGATATCACCCTCGTGGCGTGCGACGAAGCGTACAGGTTCGGATTTGAGACTCGCCAGCCGCTGTGGACCGCGTGCGCCCGGCTTGGGCAGGGCAATCTCGCCGGGCTGCGTGGTGGCCCCGCTGCCGCCTTGGATATCGCCGCCGAGGTCGAGAAGGATGCGGCGAAGTCCGGCAACCGGGCGCTGCTGAACGGAGTTCAGCTCACCCGCGGGTTCGCGGCGCTCGGCGACGGTAGGCCAGGTGATGCTTTTGACGAGTTCCGGCGCATGTTTGACCCCGACGATCTCGCCTACCAGTACCCGCAGGGCGCGTGGGCTATTGACTACCTGGCCGAATCAGCCTGGCTGAGCGGCCGCCGCGAGGAGGCGCTGGGACCGCTGCGGCACATCGAGGACTTGACCCGTGCCACAACCGCGTCCGGGGTAGTCCGCGCACGCGCGTACGCACGGGCCGTGCTGGCCACCGAAGACCAGGCAGAGGCCCTCTTCGAGCAGGCCATCCGACTCAGGGTGAACGCCTCACCGTGGTACGGCGCACGCGTTGACCTGGCCCATGGATCCTGGCTGCGCCGCCGGCGACACGTTGCCGAGTCACGGCGGCCGCTCGCGGCTGCGCAGGCGGTTTTCGACGCCCTGGGAGCCGGCGCTTGGTCGACGCGTGCGATGCAGGAACTGGCCGCCACCGGACGGCGAACTCGACGGCACGAGCCCGGCTCTTGGTCGAGACTGTCTGCCCAGGAGCTGCAAGTCGCCCAGCTGGCCGCGGATGGGCTGACCAACCGGGAAATCGGGGAACGGCTGTACCTGTCGCACCGCACAGTGGGCTCGCATCTCTACCGCGTGTTCCCCAAGCTTGGAGTGCGATCCCGGTCGCAGCTGCACCAGGCCCTCGGCGGCGGTCCCGGACCTGACGGGGCTTCCGGGCACCAAGACGGTCCCTAAGGTCAGGCGTTCCGTTCCGTGCCGAAGCCTTCAGAGGCCCTTGTCGCTGAGCCAGGACAGGCACGCCTTGGCGACGTCACCCCAGCCCGAATCGATGATCAGCGAGTGACCGCGGTCGGCAAATTCAGCAAGCTCTGTCATTGCCGGCGAATACCGGTACTGCTTCAGCGTCGACTTGGTGATCGCTTCGGGAACGGTGTGATCCTGACCGCCCATGATGAGAAGGAGGGGCCCGCGCTCGGGGTTTCGGGTGTCGACCTTGGCTGGCGAGTGGAGTGAGAAGTTGGCCGCGGCGGCTTCGAACAGCGGCTTCGCAGGCGCTGGCACTGCCCACTTCTGATGCAGCTCGGCCGACTCGGCCTCGGTGATGGCATTGCCGAAGCTGTACCGGAACTGTTCGGCCGTGAGCATGATGGCCCGGTGCCGGTTCGCTGGATTCCTGAAGACCGGGAGAGTTGCCCGCAGCGACGACAGCGGGACCGGGAGCACGCCCTTGATCTGAGCCGCATCGATCGCGATGGCTGCCGTGGCCCGATCTTGCCCTAGCAGCTTCTCGGCGATCATCCCGCCGAACGAGTGGCCGATCAGCACGGGACTGGCATCCAAGCCGCTGATGATCGAAGCGAAGTGCTCGACGACATCGTCGATTCCCGTGTCGGCAACCGAGTCGGGATTGGCTCGGGCGAGCTCGACGGTCTCCGCGTCGCCGGGCCAGCCTGGAGCGAGAACGGCGTAGCCGGCCTGCTCGAACATCGACTCCCACGCGCCCCACGAGCTCTGATGCAGCCAGAGGCCGTGGATGAATATGACCGGATGGGGCTTGTCAGGCATACGAACTGACCTTTCCGTCGTTTCCGTATGCCGCGGCCTACGTGCCAAACCTGGCCCGGCATCGGTGCCCACGCTAGGGCGATCGCCCTGTCACCGGCTTCCGTCATTCGACTGCATCGGGCCAGGCAGACCCAGGGGGAATGCCTCCGTTGCAGCTGGATGTCCCGCCCGCGTCGCCGCTTGCGACATGCGACTGCATACCCGGGCGCCGGCCTCTGGGCCGCTGCGCGAGGTCAGCGGTGTCGGCCAGGCTCAGTCATCCGACTCAAGCCATCGGAGGATGCCGTACCTAGCCTCGGGGTATGGCGGGACAGACGACTGGAGGACGGCATGGACATCGATCTGGCCGGACGGACTGCGGTAGTTACCGGGGGGAGCAAAGGCATAGGGCTGGCCGTCGTCCGCTCGCTGGCCACCAGCGGAGCCCACGTGATCACAGGTGCCAAGAGCCCGTCAGAGGAGATCGAGGCGCTCACGCGCGACAAGCAGGTGATCTTCGTCGAGGTCGACCTGGCCGACCCTGACGGCCCGGCACAGCTGGTCGCGATGGCAGGCGACCGGGTCGACATTCTGGTCAACAACGTCGGCAGCGCCCGGGCCCGGCCGGGTGGCTTCTTGTCGATCAGCGATGACGACTGGGCCGCGACCCTGACCCTGAACTTGATGGCCGCGGTCCGCGCAACCAGGGCGGCGCTGCCGGGAATGCTGTCCGCGCGTGCTGGCGCGATCGTGATGACCTGCTCGGTCAACGCGCGCCTGCCCGACCCGGCGGTCCTCGACTACAGCGCCGCCAAAGCCGCGCTGGCTGGGTTCGCTAAAGGGCTGTCGAAGGAGGTCGGGCCCAGCGGGATCCGGGTCAACACGGTAAGCCCAGGCCCGGTCGCGACCGACCTATGGCTGGGCAGCGACGGCGTAGCGGCAACGGTCAGCCAGGCCACGGGGGCCAAGCCGGGCGACGTTGAGGGCCAGGCCGCGGCCGGGTTGGCCACGGGCCGGTTCAGCCAGCCGACCGAGGTCGCAGACCTAGTCCTCTATCTGGCCAGCGACCATGCGGCTAACATCACCGGGTCCGATTTTGTGATCGATGGTGGTCTTGTCCCGAGCCTTTGAGCGCTGCCGGGACAGAATCGCGTCGCCACCCGCTGGAGTCAGGCAGCATGGACGCCGTCAGGCAGGTACCCGATCTGCTTCAGCAGGCCGAACTGGTCCTGGAGGGTGAGGATCTCGGTGACCTTGCCGTCGCGGAAGTGCCAGATCGCTGTGTCGCGAACCTCGACGTCCTTGCCGGTCGCCGCAACGCCGCCGTACTCGCTGGTGTGGGTTCCCCGCCAGATAAGCGTGACGGCGAGCTTGTCGCCCGAGACGAACAAGTCCTCGATGGTCGTGGTCAGATCAGGGAAGCCCCTCAGCCGGTCGCGGATCCGGCCAACCGGCCCGGCGACGCCGACAGCGACTCCGTTGGTCCGCAGGTCCTCGCTGAAGATGTCGTCGGCCATCGCCAGATTCCCTCGCCACCCTTCGGTGAACCATTTCCGGGCAATCTCCATATAACGCTCGCTCGACGCCGGTTCGGTCATTCTCGTCATGCGTGCTCCTCTTACCCTCGCGCGGGAGACCTGCCTGGGTGCTTGTCAAGGTTTGCTCCGCTGGCCTGCCCGCGCTTGCGTCACCCGACTGAAATTCCGCCGCGGCTTCGCCGACCGCCACGCGAGCACCAACCCTTCCGGGCCAGGAACGAGTACGACAGGCACGCTCGGCCCCGCCTTGACCGAGCAGGGGTATCACGTCGGGTGTAGTGCTCTTCGACGCACCGCCCAGCATCGGTGGCCCCTGCACGTCCTCGCTGAGGTTGGTGTCGTAGATGGGCGTCCAGCCGGCGTTGACGATGTCGATCAGCATCAGGGTGCCGTGGGGGAAATGCATGTAGATGTTGTCCGGCGGTCGCCCGGGACCGGGACACGGTGGCTGCCGGTCCCGGTACGCGCGCGTCTGCCTGCTTAGGTAGGCATATGGCGACCGTTGATCGAACCGTGCCCGGAACGCTGCCCGCCGTTATCGGCGTGCGCGGCGCCCGGCACAACAACCTGCGCGATTTCGATGTCGACGTGCCGTTGTGGCGCACGGTGGCTGTCGTCGGCGTCTCCGGCTCCGGCAAGACGTCGCTGGCCATCGGGACCCTGTACGCCGAGGGCATGCAGCGGTACCTCGCGGGACTGAGCACGTACAGCCGCCGTCGGCTCACCCAGGCACGGCGTCCCGACGTGGACCGCATCGACCACCTCCCGCCGGCGCTCGCCCTGCGGCAGCGGCCGCCCGTGCCGGGACCGCGCAGCACCGTCGGGACCATGTCCGAAGTCCTGAACGTCCTGCGGCTGATGATGTCGCGGCTGGGCTCGCACCTGTGCCCGAACGGCCACCGTGTCGACCCGTCGATCGCCGCTTTTGCCGAGGAGATTGTCTGCCCCGTCTGCGGAGCGCGCTTTGAACATCCGAGCGCCGAGTCTTTCGCCTTCAACTCCTACGGCGCCTGCCCGGCCTGCCAGGGCCTAGGCGTGCGATCCGAGGTAGACGAAGCCACCCTGGTGCCAGACCAGGACAAGACGATCGAGGACGGGGCGGTGCTGCCGTGGAATTCCGGCGGACGGCGGCTGTCGATGTATGCGGCGGGCGAGCTCGGGGTGCGTCTCGACGTACCGTACAAGTCGCTCACCGAGCGCGAACGCGACATCGTGCTGCACGGCCCGCCCGTGCAGCAGCAGGTGACCCTGCACTCGGGACGTCACGACCGCACGGTGCGCCTCTCGGTGAACTACGACAACGCCGTCGCCGCCGTCGAGCGGTCGCTGCGCAGTGACAACGAGCGCACTCGCCGGCAGGCACAGCGGTTCGTCATCACCCGCACCTGCTCGGTATGTCACGGCACCCGGCTGCGGCCTGAGGCCCTCACGTCGCAGCTCGGCGGCCGGAACATCGCCGAGATCAGCACGCTCGCGCTGGGGGAGCTGCAAGAGGTCACGGCCAGCCTTCCTGCCGGGCTTCCCGCGGAGCTCAGCCGGGTGACCACCGGCCTGCTCGCAGAGTTGACCGGAGCGCTGACGCCGCTGCTCGAGGTTGGCCTGGGATACCTTACGCTCGACCGGTCCGGCGCGTCGCTTTCGACCGGCGAGCGGCAGCGGATCGAGCTCACCTCGACGGTCAGGGCGAGCACCACCGGCATGCTCTACGTGCTGGACGAGCCGTCGGTTGGATTGCACCCGAGCAACGTCACCGGCCTGCGCAAGATGATCTCCGCGCTCGCCGGCAACGGTAACTCGGTCATCGTGGTCGAGCATGAACGAGACCTCATCAGCGCCGCCGACTGGGTCATAGAGCTCGGCCCCGCGGCCGGCGCACAGGGCGGCCACGTGATCGCCGCGGGCACCCCCGGTCAGCTGGAAGCCGACCCGCGCTCGATCATCGGCCCCTTCCTCTCAGGCGCGCCGGCCGTAGCTAGAGACCGCCCGCCGAGAGCCGCTGGCAACGGGCAGATCACCATCGAGGTAGCCGACCTGTACAACCTGCACGAGCTCAGCACTGCCTTCCCGGTTAACCGTCTGACCGTGGTGGCGGGGCCGTCTGGCGCAGGGAAGACCGCACTGGTGCTCGACAGCCTTGTCCCGGCGGCGCGAGCGCAGCTCGCCGGGTCTCCGGTGCCTGGCCACGTCCGCCACCTGAACATGCCCGCCCTACGGCAGGTTGTCCAGATCGACGCTTCGCCCATCGGCCAGAACGCGCGGTCAACTCCGGCGACTTACAGTGGCGCGTTCGATCACATCCGCGCCCTGTTTGCCGCATCTGAGTACGCCAGGCGCCGGCGCTGGAAAGCCGGCCACTTCTCGTTTAACACCCGCGAGGGCCAGTGCCCGACCTGCCGCGGCCTGGGGCACATTGACCTTGACGTCCAGTACCTGCCCGACATCACCGTCGACTGCCCGACCTGCCACGGGGCGCGGTTCAACGACGCGGTACTTGCCGTCCAGGTCGACGGCCTGACCATAGCCGATGTGCTGGGCCTGAGCATTTACGACGCGGTCGAGCGGTTCGCCCGCTGGCCAGCCATCGTGGCTGTGCTGCGGTCGGTCAGCGAGGTCGGCCTCGGCTACCTGAAACTCGGCGAGCCCACGCCGTCGCTATCCGGCGGCGAGTCACAGCGGCTGAAGATCGCCTCCCGGCTGCGCAGCAGTCAGAAAGGAGCGCTGTACGTCTTCGACGAGCCGAGCACTGGCCTGCACCCGCTCGACGTCGCAACGCTGGTCGGCGTGTTCGACCGCCTGATCGAGGCCGGCGCGACCATCGTCGTCATCGACCACGACCTCGACCTGCTCGCCGCGGCCGACCACCTCATCGACATGGGCCCGGGCGGCGGGCCAGAAGGCGGCCGCATTCTCGCGGCGGGTACGGTCGGCGACGTCGCCCGTGACCCTGATAGCGTCACCGGGCCGTGGCTCGCCGACTACCTGGGCCTGCCGGCGGCAGGCCGCTGATGCGGCAGGCCTCGCACATGCCGCGATAACAGGAGGAGGACGTGATGGCAAGACCTGTTCGGGTGGTAGGGCTCGGCGGCTCGCTGCGCGCAGAATCCACCAGCCGTACCGCCCTGAGCGTTGCGCTGGACGGCGCCGCCGCCAGCGGCGCCGACACGGAGCTGATCTGGGTGCGGGACCTGGACCTGCCGCTGTACACCGCCGAGCACGCGCCGCCGGCGGCTGCGCTCGCCTTCGCCGACGCGGTCTACGACTGCGACGCGCTGATCTGGTCTTCGCCTACCTACCACGGATCGGTCAGCGGCTCGTTCAAGAACGCGCTGGATTGGCTGATCCTGCTGGCCGAGCGTGACCCGGTCTACCTGGCTAACAAGCCGATCGGCCTGATCACGACTGCTGGCGGGGTGCAGGGTCTGCAGGCCGTCAACACGATGGATTTCATCGCCAGGTCGCTGCGCGGGTGGAGCGTGCCGCTGGTACTGCCGGTGTCCCAGTCCTGGCAGTCCTTCGACCCTGACGGGCACCTGAAGGACGAGGCGGTTGCTACCCAGTTGCGCAAGCTCGGCGCGGAAGTCGTCCGGGCCGCACGCCAGTTCCAGGCGGACGGAACGTGCGACTACGCGCAGGACGCCACCCCGGCGCAGGTCGGCGCCGGGTCACCCGGGCCGTCGGCGTAGCGTGCAACGGCGGCTGTCAGGCCCGGCTTGGCTCTGGCTCAGATGTGGTGACCGGCAAGCCGTCGGCCTGCCAGGCGCGGAAGCCGCCAGTCATATCGGTGGCCCGGTACAGGCCGAGGTCCAGCAAGGAAGCCGCAGCCAGGCTTGAGGTGTAGCCCTCCGAGCAGAACACGACGACCTGCAGGTCGTAGCCGGCCACCGGCAGGCTGTTAGCCGAGAGCGGGTCGAATCTCCACTCCAGCACGTTCCGCTCGATGACGACCGCGCCAGGGATCTCGCCCTCGGCCAGCCGCTGTGCCTGCGGGCGGATGTCGACCAGGAGCGCGCCTGCCGCGGCGGCCTGCCGAGCCTGCGCGGGACTCAGCCTGGAAAGTCGCGCCCGGGCGCCGGCCAGGACTTCATCGATCGTCTGGGCGCCTGGCGGCCGGGTCACCAATCGAACTCCGCGCGCTCGGTCCGTACGAGCACCAGCCCGGTCTCGGACATCTCGTAACGGCGCATCGCCGACAGCGGCGGTGAGTAGGCGTGCACGCTGACGGCTGGGTCGGCCGCCGCATTTCCGACGTCGTGCAGGTGCCGGCCTCCGAAGCGGGTCACCGAGCCTGTCACGGCGGTGCGGCGGCGCAGCCGGCGGGCGCCGGGTGCGCCCAGCGTCTCGCAGAGCTCGCCCTGGGCGACGGCAAACGCACCGGATGCGTCCCCGTGATCGTGGAAGCCGGTGTGCTGGCCGGGGAGCCAGCTCAGCAGCCATATCTCGTAGTCCTCGGTGCAGTCCAGCCTGCGGAACCACCGCTGTTCGAGGCTGAACCTGACAAGCGGCTGCCACGCCTGGTCTGTGCTCGCGACCGAGCGCGTCAACTCGGCAAGCGCGGCCAGGCTGAGCCTGGCTGGCCGGGCCGGACCTGCGGTCAGCACCGGCGCGGGGTCTTCTTGCGCGAACAGCGTCATTCCTATAAATCCAATCTTTTGTATAGGATTCTACTGTAGCACGCACACCTGGCTTCGGGGCTGCTTGCTTCGGTCACGAGTCGGTGTCTTGGTAGCCCGCACCCGCACCTTCGTGCTCAGGTACTGGCGGCTGACGTCACGCCGCGGAGCCGGGCCGGCGCCGCGCCAGCCGCCCCTCGCTGGTGATGAGCCGCGCCAGCGCGGCGGCCTGCTGCCGGATCTCCGGAATCGCGGTCGTCTCGTACCACAGGCCGCGCAGGGGCGGTCCGAGCGCGTAGATGATGTCACTCGGCGCTCCGGTCTCGTCGATCACGGCGCCCTGAACGCTGGCGTCGATGCCGAGCCGCACCGGATCGGGCCTGGCGAGTCCCGCCCGGAACAGCTCGCGCAGCAAGGGGCTCGCCGTCGCGGACACGTCGGTGGTCGCGCCGGTGCCGTTGACGAGCCAGTCGGCCTGTAGCTCGACCGCGTCGTCACCCTCGATGAGGACTCGCATGCGGTCGTCATCCGGCTGCACCGCCCGCACCCGGCCACGGTGGATCACGAGCCGGCCGCTGACGCGCAGCGCTGTGATCCGGCTGGCCGTCGGCGGGGGCACCAGGTGCCGGTGGACCTCCCAGTACCGCGCCAGATGCCGGAGGAAGGCGCGCTTGTCGGCGGCCGGCATCCGGCGCCACAGTCCGGGCACGTACGGCCGGAGCGAGCACAGCACGTCGTGCCAGCTCTCCGGGCTCGCCGCGATCGCGGCGCGGACCTGCCAGGTCAGCTCCGTCAGCCGGACCGGCTCGGCGGTCCTGGAGATGACCGGCAGCCAGACCGGGCGGTCCGGTTGCGGCCCGGTACCCGGATGCGTGCGCGGCAGCATGCCGTGCCTGGACACCGCGTGCACGACCACCTCGGGGTTGACCGCGGTGATCGCGACCGCCAGATCCAGCGTGGTGAGCCCGGTACCGACGATGACGACCGAGCGGGCGCCGACGCACCCGAGCAGGCCGGTCAGGGCGCCTGGCCGCCACGGATCGGCGATGACCCGGCCGCTCTGCGGGGCGTCGAACGGCAGCGCGGCCGGGGTGTTACCAGTGGCCAGTACGGCAACGTCGGCGTCTAGGTGACCGTCCCGGAGCACGACCCTGACGGCCGGCCCGGTGTCGTTGGGACGGATCGCGACGGCTTCGGCGGTGATACGAGTCAGCTGGCTCGCGGGTCGGGCGTGCCGGTCGGCCTCTTCGAGCACGTCCCGCAGGTACCGGCCGTAGACGGCTCTGGGCAGGAACGTGGTGCCCGTGACGTGCGCGGCTCTGGGCCGGCCGCCGCGGCCCGGGCCATTTGCCCAGCTGATCAAGTGGTCCGGGTCGTCGGGGAAGGCGCTCATCTGGCTGGCGACGGTGTTCAGCAGGTGGGCTTCGTGCTCGGTCGAGTATGCGGCTCCCAGCCCGTGACGGCCGTGCTGGTCGATCAGCGCGACACGCACGCTCAAGCCCCGCGAGGCGGCCTGGCGCAGCAGCTGCACCGCCGCGAGAGTGCCGCTCGCGCCGCCGCCAACGATCGCGACCGTCAGTCCGCGCACGTCGGTTTCACCTTGCCCGTCCATCACTAAGCTATTATCCCGGTAGGATAAATAGGATGCAAGCCTCTTTGGCTGTTATACCCAGGTCGTGACCGACGGGTGCCGACGACAGGGTCACCGCCGGCTCATGGAGCTTCGTGACTGGGCCTTAGGTGCAGTTCTCCGGTGAGCGGCGCGCGGCCGCCGGCCGGAGCCAGGACCGCGCAGCCCGGCCGGTCACAGCGCACCGGTCACAGCGCACCGGTTACGCAAGCCCCTTCGTGGTGGCGGCGACCTGAGGGCGAGCGCGGGCCAGCCAGCCGTCCAGCGTGTCACCGGTGTCCAGCTCCGAGTCGAGCAGGAACAGCCCGGCGGTCGGGCAGGTGGCGCCGATCTCCACCAGGATCGGCTTGAGCAGAAGCTCGGGGGCGAGCGCGTGCTTCCAGTGCCCGCCGAGCATCAGCGGCACGGCCGTGCCCGTCATCGAGCCCGCACCGAACCGGTCAAGGA
>JASIGS010000477.1 GCA_030052355.1 Streptosporangiaceae bacterium
GTCGCCAGCGGGATCGCCAGCGGCTCGGGGGTGTCGATCATGCCGGACTCCCACAGCAGCCGCGAGACACTTGCCAGCTGGGCCTCGCTGGTCGAGGTCGGATAGGTCCCGACCGTTGCCAGGTCGGCGACCTGCTGGGTCATGCCCGCTTTGGCGTGCAGCATGTCCTGGAATGGGCCAGCCATTGAGGCCTCGGATTGCGCCTTGGCCATGGCGGCCTCGAAGTCGGCGACAACGGTGGGATTGGCCTTGGCCCAGGCGCTCGTCGTCACGTACCCAGAGAGCGGAAGGTTCGCCGTGGCGCCGCTCGCGGCGTCCATGACCTCGAACGCGCCCTTCAGTTCGGCCTCGACGATGTAAGGCTGACCCACCAGGATGGCCTGCACCTTCCCCGCCAGGAGCTCGGGTACCTCTTGCGCCTCCGGCATCTCGACCCAATTCACGGAGTTGTTGTCGGCCACGAAGTCGCCAAGCGCACTGGTAGCCGCCGCAGTTTCCAGGCTGTTGGGAATGCCGGAGTTCAGCTGGATACCGGGCAGGATGTCGTCGTTAGGCATGGCCACCGTGGCGCCCGGCAGCTGTTCCGGAGTGGTGACGCCAGAATTGGCAACCGACAGCACCTCCAGCGAACCGGCAGCGGCGTCGTAGCCGTCGGCAAGGATCTTGTAGCTGGGGAGACGCTGCGATTGGCCCTTCGGCTTGTGCCCGGCCAGGGACTGCTCATAGAAAAGGGTGCCGTAATCGGTGGCCGCGATATCCGCCTGATTCTTTTGAAGCGCTCCAAAAACCGCGCTGTCTTGAGAATATGAATTTATGACCACGTCCTTCAGGCCGGCCGCTGCGAACAGGCCGTCCTGGTCGGCGAGGAAGACAGGGGCGTTGTTGATGCCGTCCACCACCGCGACCGTGATCTTGGAAGAGACCACGCCGCCGGCCGCGCTCGAACTCGCACACCCCGCCGCGGCCAGGACAGCGAGTCCCGACGCAAGCGCCGCGGAGTACCGCGCCCAAGACGGCTTCAATATCCCGTTCCGGCGCGTTGTTCCGGCCGGGTTAAGCCTCATGACGCTCCTCCCGCGGCTGCACCGGGCCTGCGCGCCGCCGCATCTGGCAGGGGAACCGGACAGTTTTCTGAACACGGACGATGCGGCAGAGAGTACCCTATTGCTGCCAGCGCCTAGGGCAAACGTCACGTTACATCGGTTCTTCCGCTTTGTACAGGTATTGGTGCTTCTAGGGTGGTTCAAGCTAGAGTGCGGCTTGACCTATATGACTGCATGCGCTGCGGAGTCATTATCTGGGAGGTTTGCGTGTCGATGAGGTCCAGCACCGCGTCGGCGCGCTGTTACGTCGCGGTCTCCAGGTGAAGGGTTCTAAGACTGTGCCGTCCCGAGTGAAGAAGGTACGCGCCACGGCCAAGCTTGCGCCCGCTCGGTCCCCGGCTGCCAGGCCCGAAGGTGCCCAGCCTGAGAACGGCCGGCCTGAGAACGGCAGGCCCGACGCCGACCTGCTGGAGAATGGCCGGCGCCAGGCTGCCCTGCCCGGCCCCAGCCGGGCACCGCGTCAGCCGGACGGGGCGGCTCCGCCGGGCGTTGCCGGGGAACCGGCGGCTGCCGGAGCCGGACGCCCTCCTGGCGGTCAAGCGCAGTCGGCCCGGCTGGGCGCGGTGCTGCCGTGGCGGGCCCTGAAGAACTGGCACGTGCGGTCCAGGCTGCTGCTGCTGATCACGATCCCCACCCTGGTCGCCGTCGTGCTGGGTGCCGTCTACATCGTGACGTCCGTCAAGAACGAGATCTCGTACCAGCGGGTCGAGCGGCTGGCAGACCTGAGCTCTACGGTGACCAGCCTGGCCGCCCAGCTGGAGTACGAGCGTGACGAGACGATCGAGTACATAGCGGACAGCACGGACCCCGCCGCATCCGGCGGCGGACGGACGCAGGTGCTGGGCAACAGCAAGCTGTACGCGGGCACTGACACGTCGAACCTGTCGTTGGTGACGACCGCGCAGAACCTTACGCAGCCGTGGGTCAAGCGCATAAATGCGCAGCTCGCGGGCATCGGCGCAGGTTATCCGGCGCAGGTGCAGACTGACGCGCAGGACATCACCGGAGAGCTTGGCGAGCTGAACGCGGTTCGGTCTACCGCCACGAACTCCGAATTTCCAGTGCTCGACGTGCTGAACAGCTACAACACAATCATCAGCTCGCTGCTGGCGATCGACAACAGCATCGCCCTCAACAGCGCTGACGGGACGCTGGTCGGCGATGTCCGGGCGCTGAACAGTGTGTCCCAGATCATCCAGGAGGCGTCGATACAGCGAGGCCTGCTCACCCTCGCGTTCGCTCAGGGAAACTACGCCCCTGGCGTGCTCGAAGACCTCGAGGTGGCGCAGGGCATCGAGAACTCTGACTTCAGCCAGTTCACCGACACCGCCACTGCGCAGCAGGTGGCGTTCTACAACAGCACGGTGAACGGCAGCTTCGTTGACATCCCTGAGGGATACGAGGCTCAGGCCATCGACTTCGGTAACGAGGGCAAGTCGCTGACGAGCCTGGGCGAGACCGTCACCGCCGGCGAGTGGTTTACCTCCATGACGTACGGCACGCTCGCCTACATGCAGACCGTGCAGCAGTCGCTGGTGAACCAGACGATTTCCCGGGCGGCCGCGCTGCGCAGGGAAGCGATCACCGCCGCGGTGGGCATCGGCGCCGCGGTGCTGGTGGTCCTGCTGCTGGCGCTGCTGCTGACCACGCTCGTCGGCCGGTCCATGGTTCGGCCGCTGCGCCGCCTGCGGACAGGCGCCCTGGAAGTGGCCGGCGTCCGGCTGCCGGACACAGTCCGCCGGATGAGCGAGACCGACGGCACGGGGATGGCGCTGGACATCGTGCCCATCGAGGTGGACTCGACGGACGAGATCGGTGAGGTGGCGCGGGCGTTCGACCAGGTGCACAGGGAAGCGCTGCGCCTGGCGAGCAACGAGGCGGCGCTGCGCGGCAACGTCAACGCCATGTTCGTGAACCTGTCCCGCCGCAGTCAGTCCCTCGTCGAGCGGCAGATCCGCCTGATCGACGACCTGGAGCAGGGCGAGCAGGACTCGGATCGGCTGTCCAGCCTGTTCCAGATGGACCACCTGGCCACCCGGATGCGGCGCAACTC
>JASIGS010000478.1 GCA_030052355.1 Streptosporangiaceae bacterium
GACGGCACCCATCTCGACGTCCCGGAGTTGCCATCCACCGAGACCCCCATGCACCTGGCGGTCTATGCGGCGACTCCGGCACAGGCCGTGGTGCATACCCACTCGGCCGAGGTCGTCGCGCTGTCAGCGACCCGCAGCGAGCTGCCCGCCATCCACTACGCGATCACCGGCCTGGGCGGGCCGGTCCAGGTCGCGCCCTACCAGCGGTTCGGATCGGCGGGCCTCGCCGACGCGGCCGTTGCGGCAATGTCGGGCCGGCACGCCGTCATCCTGCAGAACCACGGTGCCCTCTGTTACGGCGGCAGCGTCGCGCAGGCGTACGAGCGGGCCGTCCTGCTCGAGTGGCTCGCTCGCGTCTACCGGCTGGCGTGCGCCCACGGCGAGCCGCGGATCCTGTCGGCCGCTGAGCTCGGCGAGGTGTCCGCTGAGCTCGCCCGCATCCGCTACGGCGAGCGGCGGAACCGGCCGGGAGGCCGCTAAGACCGCTGGCGGGATATTGCCCTGTCAGCCATTCCGCCGCGGCTGCCGCGCGGAATGCGTTAGATTCCCCCAAGATCGGGGGGTCAGCCGATCCGGGGCGGGATCAGGTGACCATTCGTCATCCTGGAGGGAGTGATCGGCTTGTCCATCGGGCTGCGCGGAGGTATCGCCGCTGCTCTGATCGCGCTTACCGCGGGCTTCGTTCTCGCCCCGGCCGCGCAGGCCACGGCGCACACGGCCGGCCTGCATACCAGCGGCAAGGCGGTGAAGCTCGGGAAGGCCAGCACCATCGAGGCGGTGGCCGAGGCGCCGGACGGCGGCGTCGCTTACGCGGTCGGCAAGAACATCTACTACGTCAGCGGCACCTCGAAGCCTGTCTTGCTGATGTCTGCGACCAGCACGGTCACCGCGCTCGCGGCTACGAACACCGCACTGTTCGTGCAGACCGGGCTTACCGTCACCGAGTACACCGCCGACATCGTCGTGCGGCGCTGGACGCTGTCCAGTCCCGTCAAGCCGATCACCTCGGCGGGATTGCTCGTGTCCGGCAGCACGGTGTGGTCGTGGACGGACTGGGCGACCGACGAGAGCGGCTTCGAGTACGCCACGGTGAGCGAGTTCAGCACGTCGTCGTCCAAGGTCAGGCAGATCAGCAAGAACGAGGCTTATCCGGCCGACATGGCGGCTGACTCGGCAGGCCTGTACAACGAGGTCACGACCCCAAGTGGCACGTCATACCTGCAGCTGACCTCGCCGTCCGGCGCCACGAAGCACCGGGTGAAGACGTTCGTCGACACCACGCTGGCGCTGTCGGCAGGCAAGGTTGACCTGCTGGTCATCCAGGCCGACTCGTACGTCGACAGCTTCAAGGCAGCCACCCTTGCCTCGCCGGGCTCGAAGCGGGTCCCGAGGACGGCCAGGGACATCGCCGGCACGACGGCCGGCCTGCTGTTGCTGGAGTGCGCGACAGCCAGCTGCAGCAAGGCGTCGGTCGGCGTGCTCAACCCGGCCACCGGGTCGGTCACCGGCTCCGTGGCCGTCGCGCACACTTACACCCTGCTGCCCGGCGCGGCACCTGCCGTGCTCACCGATGTGGCAGGCAGCACCTACCTGGTGAGGCTTGTACTCGGGCCGTAGATCATGGGCTCCGGGCGGCTTATCGGCGGTCCGGTGATCTGAGGGAACGAATCTAGGCTTCGCGCCAATACTTACTCGTGGACGCGCAACAGGCGACGCGGGCCTCCGCGGCAACGGAGGACTTCGACGCCGTGTTCCGGGAGCACTTCGCCCAGGTGCACCGGTTCATCGCCCGGCGGGTGGGCAGGGCACTGGCCGAGGACCTGACGGCCGAGGTGTTCGCGACGGCGTACCGGCGCCGGGCCGCGTACCAGCCTGAGCGCGGGCCGCTGCGGTCCTGGCTGTACGGGATCGCCAACAACGTGGTGCGCGGGCACTGGCGGGACGAGCAGCAGTTACTTGAGCTCGACGCGCGGATAGCGCATGACTCGCCCGGGCCGCTGAACGCGGAGCGGTTCGCCGACGCCGCCGACGAGCGGGTGATCGCCGCAACACTGGCACCGCGGGTCGCGGGTGCGCTCGCGGAGCTGAGCGCCGAGCAGCGCGAGGTGCTGCTGCTGCACGCGTGGGCAGACCTCAGCCATGAGGAGATCGCGGCAGCGCTCGGCATCCCACGAGGCACGGCGCGGTCGCGGCTGTCGCGGGCGCGCGCGGCGCTGCGTGCTCAGCTTGGCGAATTCGACTTCGGCCTGTGGACATTCAAGGAGCAAGACCATGCCTGACGAGATCGACCTGCTCCGCTCGTTCCGTGCAGATACACCGGAACCCGACGATGCGGCCTGGAGCCGGGCCAGGACGGCGCTCGCCGACGCCCGGGTCGGCGAGCCAGCCGCGCCGGGCGCGATCGCAGTGCATCGCAGCCGGTGGCGGCGGCCAGGCCGCCGCGTCACTATCACCACGATGACGGCCATAGTCACGGTGGCCGCCGCGATTTGCCTTGCCATCGTCCTGCGGCCGCCACCAACTCTCACAGGCACGCTGACCACCTCCTGGCAGCCGGCTCGGCAGCTTCCCGGCACCGCCGGCACGGGGCACGCCGCCCGGCCGGGCACGTGGCAGCTCGCTGGCTACCTGGTCGCCCGCGGCTGGCAGGAGAACACGGCGGGCCCGGAGCCGGGTTTGCTGACCTGCCCGACCGCGTCGATCTGCTACGTCGAGGGTGACAACTCGACGTCGCCGAGCGGCCCGGCGGACATGAACTCTTTCTACGTCTCCACCGACGGCGCGCAGACCTGGAGCGTCCTGCCCGTACCGGACGGCTTCACGTTTACGTCAGCGCTCTCGTGCGCTTCCGCGACGGACTGCGCGGCGGGCGGGCTGTATTACCGGCATCAGCCCGTGTACCTGACCACCGCGAGCGGTGGCCACTCGTGGACGGTGAGTCCGCTACCGGCCGACGTGGGCCAGGTGCTCGACCTGACCTGCGTCAGCACCACGATCTGCCAGGGTCTGGCATCGGCTTCAGCAAAGCCGCTGGGCCCGGGTTTCCAGGAGCTCATCTCCGGCATGCACTTCATCGTCACGTCCGATGGTGGCCGGCACTTCACCGTGGTGCCGTTCCCGAGGGGTGAGTCCGTCCAGAGCGTGAGCTGCCCGACGGCCTCCCACTGCGTGGCGGTAGGCCTGTACAGCAAACTTGGTCCCGGGATGGCTCCTGACCTAGACCGCGGCGTGCTGCTGACCTCCGACGACGGCGGCACAAGCTGGCGGCAGCGGGCATGGCCGAATGGCTACGGCCCCGGTCCGGTGCCCGAGGTTACCTGCTCGGATGCCAGCCACTGCGCGATGATTGGTTTCGTCGAGCGGAACGGCACGGTGATCAGTCCGGGTATCGGATACACGTCGGGTAAAGACGCCGTGCAGTACACCGTGATCGCGTTCTCCTCCGACGGCGGAGAAGCCTGGACCGCCAGCACGCTCCCGCATACGATGCCTTACCCGATGATCGACGCGCTGACGTGCCCGACAACGCGTACCTGTTACGCGGCCGGAAGCGACGACATCGAGCAGGTGATCGGGAACACCCACAATGCGTCGTCCTCGGTCGTCGCCATCACCCACGACGCTGGCCTTACCTGGCAGCGGGTCACCTTCGCTGCGCCCGCGCAGGTGCCTGGCGGGATGCAGGGCGACTCATTCATGGACATCGGACAGATAGAGTGCCCGACCGCAGACGCGTGCGTCGCGATCGGCGTATCCGACCAGGGCTCGACGTCCACCCCGATCTACACCAACCGCGGCTAGCCTTACTGCTCTTCGTAACGCGTCGGCGGGAACTGCTCGCGCTCGTTCTCGATCTGCAGCTCGTCCTCGTCGAACTGGCGGCGGATCTCCGCGCGCGCGTCCTGGTACTCGTCCGTCTCCGTGACGTCGAACTTCTGGGGTGTGTCGGTCGCCGGCGGCACCTCGTCTTCGTCGAAGGCATCGATTCCGGCGGCGACCCGCTCTTCCTCGGTGAGCCGCTCCAGCCTGTCGTCGTCGATGTGCTCGGGAATGCCACCGTGCTCATGCCGGTCCCGGCGGAACCGGTTGGCGGGCTGGCCGGAGTCTGGTTGTGTCATCGCTCCTCCAGCGAGTCGGCAATATCGGGCGGAGCTATGCATATTACGCTTCGACGCCGGGCCGCCGGCGGGAGCCCCGCCGGGCGCGGGCCGCCTCGCCCACCGACCGGGGCGTAAGGTGGCGCTGGCCGCACGGCGCCGCGAAGGAGATCAGCATGGCCGCGTACGTGATTGCCGACATCGACGTGCATGACCCGGAGACTTACCGCTCGTACACGGAGCTGGTGCCGGGCACGCTCGAGCCGTTCGGCGGACGGTTCGTGGTCCGCGGCGGCAACTTCGAGGTGCTGGAAGGCGAGTGGCAGCCGCACCGGCTCGTCGTGATCGAGTTCCCCAGCGTTGAGCAGGCGCGGCAGTGGTACGCCTCCGACGACTACGCCGCGGCGGTG
>JASIGS010000060.1 GCA_030052355.1 Streptosporangiaceae bacterium
GGTTCTCAGCGGCGGTCTCGATGGCGGTCTGGTCCACCACCCCGTCACCTTGCAGGGCGTGCACATCACCGATCCACACCCGCCCGCCGGGCTTTGACACTGGCAGGAACAGGTGACTGCCCACGCCGAGGTCGCGCAGCACCAGGTTCCCGCCGTAACTGCCGGACACGATCGCGCTCACCATCTCAGCACCGGCCGGCTCGGCCGCGATTACGCCCAGGAACGGGGCCATTGGCAGCGTGATCCCATGCGTGAAGGTGGCCGTGGTCCGCGCGTCGTCGAAGGTGAAGTAGTGCAGGTACGGCTCGGCGAAGTCGTGCGGCAGCGCTCCCACGCCGAGCGGGAACGAGTTCCAGCCCCAGCCGATCGTCCGCAATGTGGTGATGCTCACCTCGACCGCGTCTCCGGGCTCGGCGCCGGCTACTTCCACCGGGCCGAGCATCGAGTACGGACCACGCGGGTAGCGGTGGCGGAGCGGCTCCCGGTCGGCGAAGCTCATGCCGTAGACGGCCTCGTTCCCCCAGTGCGTCCAGGTGTTGGGGTAGCGGACCGTGTCGCCCGGCGCGATCGTGGCGACGGGACTCGCGGCCGGATCCAGGTATCCCGAGCGCACGGTCTCTGGAGTCGACTCGACGGTATGCGTAGCGGGCACTATGTCCTCCGTGACGTTCAGGTGAACCGCTTGATGAAGTTCAGCGCTGTCTGGGCGACCTCGGCCCAGCCGTGGTCGAGGATCAGCGAGTGCCCCCGGTCAGGGATTTCCGCGAACTCTGTCACGCCAGGATTATGGCGCTGCCGCTTGTAGGCGGCGCGGGCGATAGCCCCTGGGGCTATGTTGTCCTGCTCGCCGGAGATGAGGAGCAGCGGCCCGCGGGCCGGATTGCCAGTGTCGACCCGGGCCTCGGTTCGGGGGTTGAGGTTAGCTGTCGCTGCCTGGAACAGTGGCGCTCCCGACGCCGGCACCACCAACGTTTCGTACAGCATGCGGGCCTCGCCCTCGTCAATGGCGTTGGCGAAGGCGTACCGGAACTGGTCGAACGTCAGGGAGACTGCCCTGTGCCGGTTGGCGGGATTGCGCAGGACAGGGAACGCGGACCGCAGCGACGACAGCGGCAATGGCAGGACACCGCGGAACGGCGCGGCGTCGATCGCGACCGTGCAGGCCGACAAGCCGCGCCCAGCGACTATTTGGGCAAGCAGCCCGCCGAACGAATGACCGATCACCGCAGGCTTGCCCGCCAGGGTGGCGATCACTGCCGAGTAGTGATCGGCTACCTGGCGGACCCGCTTACCAGCGAACGCGCCAGGGTTGGCGGTGCCCTCCGCTACCGTGCCCGGGTCGTCCGGCCAGCCCGGGCAGACGGGCGCGTAACCGGCGTCGGCGAACAGTGCCGCCCAGCGCTCCCAGCTTGATGGCAGCAGCCACAGCCCGTGGATGAACACGACCGGCACGCGGCCAGATGCGTTCGCGAGCGCGACCTGTTCGTCGACCCGAGTCACGGCATCGGGCGCGCTTCCGGCCTCGGTCATGTCAGCGCGCTGCGCAGGAAGCCGCTTGCCTGGCTAATTGCGGCCCTTGCGGCGTGCGTGTCGCGCAGCGCGTTGAGCATGACGAAGTCGTGAATGATGCCCTGGTAGCGGACCGCGGTGACCGCGACTCCGGCCTCGCGCAGCTTGCTGGCGTAGGCCTCGCCCTCGTCGCGCAGCACGTCGGCCTCTGCCGTGATGACAAGGGCGGGCGGCAGGCCGGTGAGCTGCTCGGTCGAGGCGCGCAGCGGGGAGGCGGTGACCTCGGAGCGCTGGGCAGGGTCGGTGATGTACTGGTCCCAGAACCACTGCATCGCATCCCGGCGCAGCCAGTAGCCGGTGGCGAACTGGTGGTAGGAGCCGGTGTCGAAGCTGGCGTCGGTGACCGGGTAGAACAGCACCTGTGCGCGTAGTGGCACGTCGCCCCGTTCCCTCGCCTGCAGGGTCAGCGCAGCGGCCATGTTGCCGCCAACCGAGTCGCCGGCTATAGCGATCCGGCTGGGGTCCAGGCCGTGGTCAGCTCCTTTGGAGATGATCCACTGGGCTGCCGCGTAGTTCTGCTCGACAGCGACCGGATACCTGGCCTCGGGTGACAGGCTGTAGTTGGGGAAGACGACTGCGGCATCGATGCCTTTGGCGAGTTCGCGGGCGAGGCGGTCATGGGAGTGATCGTTGCCGAACACCCAGCCTGCGCCGTGGATGTAGAGCAGCACGGGCAGCGGGCCGGTTGCGCCTGCCGGGCGGAAGATCGTCACCTCCGGCTCTGTGAGGACTTCCTTGCTGGTGCCGGGTACTTCCACCTCGGGACTTTGCGCCTCATCGACCGCCCTGCGGCCTTCGACGGGCCCCAGATCGAACAGGTAAGGCGGGTTGGCGGTGGCCTCGACGAATTCCTCAGCTGCGGGCTCGAGGACGGGCTTGCTCATGAGTTGCCTCCGTAGCGGACGGTCGGCGCGAGGATCCGAGAGCATCGGACGCGCTTGGACGGAACTCTGACTGCTGTCATGGCCGGTTCGAATCCTTGAAACCCCTTAGTCTTCCGGCTGGTCGGTGGGCACGACCTGGGCGTGCGATTGCGGACCGCTGGGAGCATTCGGTCGAAGCCGCTAGCTTGTTGTCATGGTTCTGCACGGCAGGAAGGCAGAGCTTGCCGAGATCGAAGGGCTGCTGGGCAGAGCAACGGCCGGGATGAGTAGTGCGCTGGTCGTCCGGGGGCCGGCCGGCATCGGCAAGACGGTCTTGCTGGAACACGCGATCCGGATGGCGGCGGAGTTCCAGGTCACGCGCGTGGCCGGGGCCGAAGTCGAGCAGGAACTGGGTTACGCCGGCCTGCACCGGTTGTTGCTGCCGTTCCTGGGGGAACGCGGCCGGCTGCCCGCGCCGCAACGCGACGCCCTCGAGACCGCCTTCGGG
>JASIGS010000061.1 GCA_030052355.1 Streptosporangiaceae bacterium
CCGGTCGACGTGTGCGTGCTCGAGGTCGGCATGGGCGGTACCTGGGACAACACCAATGTCGCCGACGGCGCCGTCGCGGTCGTGACGCCGATCTCGCTTGACCATGTCCAGTACCTGGGCAACACGCTCGCGGCGATAGCCGCCGACAAGGCCGGCATCATCAAGCCGGGCGCGGTGGCGGTGCTCGCCCAGCAGCCACCGGCAGCCGCGGAGGAACTGCTGCGGCGCGCCGCCGAGGTCGGCGCTGAGGTGGCGCGTGAGGGACTTGAGTTCGGGGTCGTGGCGCGTGAGCTTGCCGTCGGCGGCCAGCAGGTGTCGGTGCGCGGGCTGCTCGGCGACTATTACGACCTCTACCTGCCGCTCTTCGGCCCGCACCAGGCCGGCAACCTGGCCTGCGCGATAGCGGCGGTCGAGGCTTTCGCCAGGACCCCGGGCCCAGGCGGGCCCGAGGCCGACGGCGACAGGCCGTCCGCGCTCGACGCTGACCTCGTCCGGCGGGCAACGGCCACGATGAGCTCGCCAGGCAGGCTCGAGGTCGTGCGGCGCAGCCCGGTCGTGATCGTGGACGCGGCGCACAATCCCGGCGGCATGGCCACCTCGGTAGCCGCGCTCACCGAGGCGTTCCCCTTTACGGACCTGATCGGGATCCTCGCGGTCAGCGAGGACAAGGACGTGGCCGGCATCCTTGGCGAGCTGGAACCGGTTGTGAGCAGGCTCGTGGTCACCTCGAACTCGTCCCCGCGGTCAATGGAAGTCGCCGCCCTGGCCGAGCTGGCGGCCGAGGTGTTCGGTCCCGACCGGGTGATATCGGCGGTCAGGCTGGATGACGCCATCGAGACCGCGGTGGCGCTCGCGGACCAGGCAGACGCGGCCGACGGGCCAGGAACGGCGGGGGTACTCATCACCGGCTCCGTGGTGACCGCCGGCGACGCCCGGGCGCTGCTCGGCCGGGAGGCGCCGTGAAACGCCGGGAGCGTCCGTGAAGCGGCTGTGCGCCACCGTGCTGGTGATGGAGGCGATCGTGATCGTGCTGGCCGTCCCGGTAGCGGTGCGGATTGGCCACATGGACTCGAGGTACGCCTGGCTCATCGCGGGCATCGCCGTAGCCGCGGCACTGGTCTTCGCGGGGATCGCGCGCCTGATCCTCCCGGTCACGCTCGTCGCGGGGACACTGCTGCAGGTCTTCGTCATCGCCGCTGGTTTTGTCGTTCCCGTCATGTACTTTCTGGGCGCAATTTTCGCTGCATTGTGGGGCATCGGAATATGGCTGGGCTACCGGGTCGAGCACGCGCCTGGTCAGCAAATGACCAAGTGAAAGCCAACAAGCCCGCCCTGGCAGAGATGGTCGGTGGTCGGCCTGTAGTCTGGCGGTCCGCGGGCTACTTAGCGCTCTTACCCGTCACGGCGCGCAGGTGGCTGGCTGCTGATGGTGACCGCGCGAAACGCCAGACCGGATGGCGCGTCGCTGGCACCATCCGGCACGGCGGCGCGTTGGACGTCCTGGACGCAACGTTCCGGCGCTGTCGGCGCGGGCTCGCAGGGAAATGCCCAGGTGGCCGTCTGTGGAACTGGTTCGTCGCGGGCACGCGGGCGCAGTGGAAAATATAGATTAACTGGCAGGATCCGGCTGGAAGGTTGTCGTTCCAGATGAGCAACGCGCTGGCGTTTCTTGGCCGTGATATGGCCGTCGACCTCGGTACCGCGAACACCCTCGTCTATGTCAGGGGACGGGGCATAGTCCTGAACGAACCTTCTGTCGTGGCGCTCAACACCAATACCGGCCAGATAGTCGCCGTGGGCGTCGAGGCCAAGAGGATGATCGGCCGCACCCCGGGCAACATCGTCGCGGTGCGCCCGCTGAAGGACGGGGTCATCGCAGATTTCGACGTCACCGAGCGGATGCTGCGGTATTTCATCCAGAAGGTGCACAAGCGCAGCCACCTGGCCAAGCCGCGCATCGTCATCGCGGTGCCGAGCGGGATCACCGGCGTGGAGCAGAGCGCGGTGAAGGAGGCCGGCCACCAGGCAGGCGCCCGGCGCGTGTACATCATCGAGGAGCCGATGGCCGCCGCCATCGGGGCCGGACTGCCGGTGAACGAGCCGACCGGAAACATGGTCGTGGACATCGGCGGCGGCACCACCGAGGTAGCCGTCATCTCTCTCGGCGGCATCGTGACGTCCCAGTCGATCCGGGTCGGCGGCGACGAACTGGATCAGGCGATCATCAACTTCGGCAAGAAGGAGTACTCGCTCATGCTGGGCGAGCGCACCGCTGAGGAGATCAAGATCTCACTGGGTTCTGCGTATCCCGCGGTCGATGAGCCGAATGCCGAGATTCGCGGGCGCGACCTGGTCAGCGGGCTGCCGAAGACCATCGTGATCTCGGCCGAGGAGATCCGCCGGGCGATCGAGGAACCGCTGAGCGTCATAGTCGACGCCGTCAAGACCACACTGGACAAGTGCCCGCCCGAGCTCGCCGGCGACGTCATGGACCGCGGCATCGCGCTGACCGGAGGCGGCGCCCTGCTGCGCGGTCTCGACGAGCGGTTGCGCGAGGAGACGGGCATGCCGATACACCTCACCGACAACCCGCTTGACTGCGTCGCGCTCGGCACCGGCAAGTGCGTCGAGGACTTCGACACGCTGCAGCAGGTGCTGGTACCCGAGTCCAGGCGCTGACCGCGGCGAACCTCAACGAACGGGGCAGCGGCAGGATAGTGATCAGGCAGGTCGGGTGAACCACCGGGTGATGGGCGGCAGACGAGGTGATCGGAGTGCGGGACACACGGCGGACCCGCGTGGTCCTCGTCGTGCTGGTGGTGGCCGCCCTGGCGCTCATCGCATTCGATTACCGTGACGGCTCGTCGTCCGTGCTGCGGGACGCGCGGCACGCTGCGGCGTCTGCCTTCGGCGGCGCGGAGCACGCGGCCAGCTCGGTGGCGAGGTTCTTCGACGGCCCCGGCGGCAGCTCTAGCCAGGTCTCGCAGCTTCAGCGGCAGCTCGCGCAGCTGCGTGCGGAACTGAGCCAGGAGCGGCTCAGCAAGGCGCAGTACGCCGAGCTGCACAAGCTGCTGCTGGTGGCGGGCGCCGGGCAGTACCGGATCGTCGCCGCCAACGTGATAGCGATCGGGCAGGGTTTCCAGGAGACGGTCACGCTCGACGCGGGCAGTGCCGACGGCGTGCGGGCAGGTCAGACCGTGCTGAATGGCGACGGCCTGGTGGGGGAGGTCTTGTCGGTGAGCTCCGACACCGCCACCGTACGGCTGGCCGACGACTCTTCCTCCGTGGTGGGCGTGGCGGTCGCGCCGAGCGGTCAGGAAGGCACGGTGACCGGCTCGGCCGACACCGGCGGCGGGGGGGACCTGAGGCTGGACATGCTGAGCTCGGGCGCGGTCCTGCGGCTAGGTCAGCAAGTGGTGACGGCCGCGTCGAACCCCTACGTACCGGGCGTCCCGGTCGGTGTCATCACGAAGCTGTTGAATCGGGACGGTTCCCTCACGGCGCTCGCCCTGGTACGGCCCTACGTGAACTTCGGCTCGCTCGGCGTGGTGGGAATCGTGGTCGGCAGGCCGAGCCACAATCCGCGGTACGCGGTGCTGCCGCCGCTGCCACGCCCGGCCCCGACGGTCACCGTGACCGTGACGCCGCCGCCGGCCAAGGCCGGTTCGCACCCGTCGACGACCCCGGGTACTGGCGGCTGAGATGCGCAAGCTGCTGCTGGCCGTGCCGCTGCTCGTGGTCGCGCTGCTGCTACAGCTGACGGTGCTGAACGGTCTGCAGCTGCCCGGCGGCGGCGTACCCGACCTCGTGCTGGTGCTGGTGGCGTGCTTCGCGCTGGCAGCCGGGCCGATCCCGGGCATGGTGATCGGCTTCGCCGCGGGACTCGCCGTGGACCTGGCACCGCCGGGCAGCCCGGTCATCGGGCAGTACGCTCTCGCCTTCTGCCTGGTCGGGTGGGCGTGCGGGCGGCTGTGGGTGACCGCCGCCCGGTCGGCCGTGCGAGCCGTGATGTGGCTCGCTGTGGTGATCGCGGCGGCGGAGTGCTTCATCGCCGGCCTCGCTCGCGCGCTGGACCAGGTCACCGTGACGCATCTCAAGCACGTGCTGCCGTACAGCATCGTGTACGACGTGCTGATCTGCCCGTTTGTGCTGTACCTCGTGCTGCTGGCCACCTCCTGGGTGGACGGCGGGCTGGTGGCCGGCCAGGAGGCTGGCGGCCTGCTGCCGGGCCCGGCCAAGCTGGCAGCGCGCCGCGCCGCCAGGAAGGCGCAGCCGCCAGCGCCGCTGCAGCCGCAGTTGCGACGGGCGGCGGCCAGGCACCACGACGCGT
>JASIGS010000479.1 GCA_030052355.1 Streptosporangiaceae bacterium
GACATCCGGAACTGGAACTGCGGGCCGAGCGCCATCAGCGCGAACAACTCCGCGTGCTCGGTGCGAAACCGTGCTCGCGGGTCCGCGTGTGCGCCGCCCATCGGCACGTAGCCAGAGGATCGCTTCCTGATGACACTGCCATACGTGGCGAACGAGCTTCCAGTGGTGCCTGCTGCCCCCGGCGCCAGCGAGAGACCGGCGCTGGACCGCACGATGGCCGCGGCCTGGGTACCCGTTACCGGCGCCGTGGCGAGCGCCGCGCGCCGTGAGGCCGCTGACGAGAGCAGCCCCCATCCATGCCGGTCCGGTGACACTAGCTCCTCGATCGCGTCCGGCCCGATCGCCAGCTGGTCGTCCGCTGAGCGCGGCCCGACGGCCAGCACTCTCAGGTTCTCCTGGTGATGACCCCACGCCCTCACCAGGTCAAGGCACGGGGTCGGGGCGCCGCCGAGCGCGGCGATCACGAGCTCGGCCTCCGCGTCCGGGTGGTCGACCGCTTCGACCGCTCCGTCTGCCCAGCGCAGCGTGTGCTGGCCGCCACCGCAGCTGACGTATGCCTCGGCGGGTCCGAAGGCTGCCCACAGCGGCGAGGTCATCGCTGCTCCTGCCAGTTCAGTGGCACCGTCACACCGACTTCGCCGGTCTTGCCGGTGAGGATGACCTGCAGCTCGCGCGCCCGCGGATTGATGGCCGGCCGGAAGTCCAGCGCTAGCTCAGCTTCTCCGTCGCTGCTCCTGCTGCCGCCTTCGCAGCTGGCCACGTACAAGCCGCCCAGGTCGTCTCGAGCTGTCCAGAAGAATGCGCCGTCGTCAATGCCCGGCATCTGCGTGTTCCGCCACGGCCAGCCTCGCGCGTACACGTCGATGGTCGCCGCGTCCCGTTCCGAGGTGATACGCAAGACCGCGCAGCACGCACCGTCGACTTCGGGCAGGGCTGCCGCGAAGGGGACGACGCCGACGGGGCCGTTGCGTGCTCGCCGGCGTCGCAGCACGCGCTCCCAGTCTTCCGGGAGCACTTCGGGCGGGACGTGGTGAGGCGCCTTGGCGGGGCGAACACGGCTCGTGACCGCGCCAAGCCTGGCGAGTGCCGGGCTGTCGGCCGCCAGGGCCCCGGCACCCAGCAGGCCGGACACCGCGCCTGCGAGGTCGCGTCGTGAGCGACGATCGCCGGTGCACGCGTCGTGGAGTTCCTGCAGCGCCAGGCCGTCGAGGTACCTTTCTGCCGCCTCGCTGGCGGGCAACTCCTTCGTCGAGGTCGCGGCGGCCGGCGCAGGGTCGAGGAATACCCGCAGTGGCGCGGCGCCGGGCAGCGTGATATCCAGCCAGCGGGCGTCTTCGGGGGGCGCAGGGCGCAACCGGAAGGTGCCTTCCCAGTGCTCGTCGCTGCCGCCGCCGCTGAAGCCGAGCTCGTAGCTTGCGCCCTTGTCGTCGGTGGCCGGGCTGTGCCGCAGTGCATGGACCATCGTACGGAGGCGGCCACCGGGGCCCTGCGGGGCGAAGACGGCCGGCAGCGACGCGGTCATGGTCAGGATCGCGCCGTCCGGGTCGAGGACCATGGTGCCAAGGCGAACAGAGAACGGCTGACCCTGCAGCTCGCCGTCGACGGCCGCCCCGACCTGGACAACTCGCATTGGCCCCGCGGGCGGACTGCTGTCACGCGCCGGGGGGATCCAGCCTCCGCGCCTGCCGGAGAGATCAAAGTCATCGAGGGCGCCCCGGGCGGCGAGCGCCTCGCTCAGGTCCCTGATGACACAAGCCGCAGTAGCTTCGTCGACAATCCCGACGTCCGCCAGCGCCCATGCCTGCGATGCCAGCCAGAGCAGCCAGGACCGTCCGGAAGGTGGAGAGCCGTCGGGTGACCTGCGCGGCCCGTACGACTTCCTGACCGTCGAGGCGACCAGAGCTGCTGCTGCGGGCTTCGGCGTGTCCGCGACGTGCAGTTCGTCCGCGCGTGCCTGGCGGAGCGCTGCCTCCGCCTGCAGCCGCAGGTAGGTCTCGACACGCCTCGCCTCGTGCGTCGTCATGGCGTGATTGTCCATCCTCGCTGGCCGTGCGTGACGCCCAGCTCGACCGGAGCCCGGCCCGGCGCCCGCACCGCCAGCACACGTGCCGTGGGCCACTCCGCGTGCTGCACACTGACCACCAGGTGGCCACCGACGACGGCAAGGCCGGGCGCCCAGACCCTGGCAACCCAGTCCGCAGGCAGCCTCGCCCGAACCCGGCGCGCGCTCGCTGACGCGGCCCACTCGATCTCGCCCCAGCCGGGCTCGTCGTGCAGCGCCGCTTGCACCTGGCCGGGGTCGATGCCGAGCCACCGGGCTGCCGCCGGCGCGAGCCGTCCAGCCAGCGCCGCCGTCATCGTCGGGCGGACACCCGCGCGCTCGGCAGAATGCTGACCATCCGTCGACCAGGCGTGTGCCACAGCGCCGCACAGCCTCAGCTGGAACGCGTGCCCCAGTGCTAGCAGCCTGAGCAAGCTCATGCCAGCCAGCTCGTCGCGTTCACTGCCGGGGCGGCCGGCCGAGGCACGCCATGCTGACATCTGGCCGGGCGGGAGTCCGGACCATCCGGCACGCACGAAGCCACCGCCGGACGAGCTGGTCCGGGCGATCTGGTGCCTCAGCAGCGCGACGCGGGCAGGGTGCCGGAATGGAGCGCCGGTCCAGCTGGCGGGTGCCGAGAGCTCGTCGAGCACACGAGGGCTGATCGTCAGGGTGTCCTTGGCTGACCGCGGCCCGACCGCGAGGACTCTGAGGTCGTCGCCGTGCGTGCCCCAGGCACGCACCAGCTCGACGCACGGTGTCGTGCCGCCACCGAGCGCGGCCAACACCGATTCCCCCTCCGGGTCGGCGTGGTCGAGCGCGCGCAGGGCCCCTTCACTCCAGCCGACCCGGTGCCGGCTGCCGTCGCAGGTCAGGCCCGCCTCGGCCGGGCCGAACGCGGCCCACCAGGGCGCGGTCACCCGTTCACCCGCCAGTCCAGTGGCACCGTCACGCCGACCTGACGGCTTCTCCCGGTGAGAGTGATCGTCAGGGTGCGGGCCTGTGGCCTGATGGCCGGGTGCAGCAGGAATGTGATGTCGGCTCCGTCCGCGTGGCAGCCCTCCTGGATCTCCTCGGCTACGTAGAGCCAGCCGCCGTCGTCACGAGCCGTCCAGTGGTACCGGTCGGCGGTCACGGTCGGGTGCGGGACGAGTTCGGGCCAGCCACCGACGTGTACCTGGACGCTGGCCGACTCACCGTCCGACTCGATCCCGGTGATGAGGCACCGCATGCCCTCCAGATCGGGAAGCTGCGTCGCCAGCGGGATCGTGCCGACCGGGCCGTCCTCGCTGTCCCACCGCGCCAGAATCACCAGCCAGTCGTCGGGGAGCTTGTCTGCACGCCGTCCCGCCAGCCGTGATGGCAGTTCCAGGTTCAGCAAGTCGGCCGCGGCCGCGAGCCTGCCGAGCGCGGGGCTGCCCGGCGCGATCAGCCCGGCGTCGAGCAGGTCTGACGCGGCCGCGACAAGCCCTTGCTCGTCCGCGGAGAATGGATCCATGGCGCGACGCGCGACCAGCTCGTGCAGCGTCAGCCTGTCCAGGTACCGGCCCGCCGCGCCGTCGGGCAACTGCACCGAGGTGGTGGGCAGTGCGGGCGCGCGAGCGCTCATATCGATCCGCACCGGCGCCGCGCCGGGCAGCGAGACGTCCAGCCAGCGCACGCCGGCCGATGGCGCCCGGTGGAAGTCGAACGTGCCGTCCCAGCGCTCGTCGCCCCCGCCGCCGCTGAAGCAGCCGTGATATCCCGTGCCTTGGTCGTCGACCGCCGTGCAGTCGTCCAGACGCAGCACGCCTTCCTCGTCATCTAGGACAGGTCCTGTTTCCGCGGGCAGCAGCCTGGCGGTAACGGTGAGCCTGGCGGAGGCCGCGCCCACGATCAGCGTTCTCAGGTAGGTCCGGACCTGCCTGCCGGCGACTTGGTGATCGGTGCTCAGCCCCACCGGGATGGCGATCATGGGCGCACCGCCAGCCGCCGTCCGGCGCCCCCCGCGCCGTGAAGGCCACTCGTAACCGAGCAGTTCGGCCTGGTCGATCAAGCTGCGCGCGGCCAGCGCCGTCGCCATGTCGCCGACCACGTGCGCCCCGACCTGTTCGGTGATGGCACCGGCGCTCACGAGCAGCCCGGCCAGTCTGGTCACCCGATCCAGGCATTCCTGAGCCCGCGGCGGTCGGTATGGTCCGCGCAACTGCGCGCGCAGCCGCCAGGCTGTGAACGCGGCTCGCTGACCGACCCTGGCGATGGCCGCGCCTGCGCGCTGTGGTGAATGCCCGAGAGGCGACGCCACGGCCCACGCGCTGGCTCGCCGGATCGGCCGCGTCGGCGCTGGCGCGGCCGCGATGCCCGGCACGCTCGATACGCCCGAGGCAGAGGCGAAGATCACCGAGCCGCGTGGCGTCGTCATCATGCGCATGGCGGCGAAGTACGACCGGTGAGCGGGATAGGCCAGTCCCTTTGGCTGCCGGTAGCGCGGGAAGGTCAGTGCCCGGCGCAGCTCGGCCTCTGCGCTCAGCCTTAAGTACGTCTCGGCTCGGCCAGCGTCTGAATCTGCGTCACCGTCCTCAGCCGCCATCTGTGACCCCCGAAGTCGCCGACCGGAACGGCAAACACGATATGTCGTGATGACCGTGCGCCGCAACTGCAAATGCGGGCCGCTGTGGCGTATGCCTGAGCTCGAGACGCCGCGGTCCTCCGTCACCGCTTTAGACGTCCGCCGGCCGACGAAGACTATTGACAAGATTAATTTGTATGTAAAAATCTTCTTGTGCAAGAGGTCTGCTACCTGGAACGGCCGGAGCAAGCGGCGGCTTTGCTGCGGCCCGGCCGGATCGAGATACTGCGGCGGCTCGCCGTGCCGAGATCCTGCACTGAGGTCGCCAGCGAGCTTGGCCAGGCCCCGCAGAAGGTCTACTACCACGTCAAGCAGATGCAGCAGACCGGCCTTGTGGACCAGGTCGCGCAGCGCCAGGTTCGTGGCATCACCGAGGGGATCTACCAGGCCGCCGCGAGTTCCTACTGGCTATCACCGGACCTGGTCGGAGTGCTGGGACCGCGGCGCACCCAGGACGAGCTCAGTCTCGGCTACCTGCTCAGTCTCGCCGAGGAGTTGCAGTCGGACCTGGCCAGGCTCGCCAGTAAGCAAGGAGACCGGCCATCGCTCGGGCTGTCCGCCGAGATCAGGCTGCGAGCCGGCCAGCGGCAGCAGTTTCTGTCCGACCTTCGCAGCTCGCTGCAGGACCTCCTGGCCCGCTACGGCGGCGGCGAGGGCGACCCGTTCCGTATCGCATTCGCGTGTTACCCCGGAGAGGAAGAGCCATCATGACGACCAGTCACACCGTGCGCGGTTACGTCGCAGTTCCGCCTGCCGCCGTCTATGCCGCGCTGACCGAGCGGCCCGCACTGCAGACCTGGCTGGCCGAGTTCGCCGAGGTCAGCCTGCCCGAAGGCGTGTTCGGCTTCTGGGGACGCTTCACTCCGGAAGGGGAACGTGACAGCCAGCGGCTGCTCGGCTACGAACCTGACTCACGGCTGAGCTTCGCCTGGACCGTGGGTGGACGGGCTGCACGGTGTGGCGCAGCACATCGGCCAGCACGCCGCGTTCGTCGTGATCGGCAAGGCGCCGCTGCCCAAGCTGCGCGCCTGGGCGCTGCGCCGCGGCTGGGACGGGCTGCGAATCCTGTCCAGTCACGGCACGACATTCAACGCCGACATGAACGCCGAGAATGCGGAGGGGGCTCAGGTGCCAATGGTGAGTGTGCTGCGCTCCGACGGCGGGCAGGTCAGGCACGTGGTCAGCCAGCATGCCAACTTCATGGACGGAACGGATGGCGCCAATGACCTGCTGACGCCGCTCTGGCACGTGCTCGACCTGCTGCCGGACGGCCGCGGCGAGTGGTACGCGGGCAACTCGTACGCGGGCCGGACCCGCGGGTAACGGGTGCCAGTAACCCGGCCCAGTCAGCGGCGGCGTCCGCTGGCTCGCGCGAAGATGGCGATGCCGGCGAGCGGGATGATGGCCAGCAACATCCAGTGCGAGTGACCTCCGGTCAGCACCGCGAGGACGATGATGAACGCGATACACAGGCCCGTGATGAGGAAGCCCTGCCAGGTCTGCGCACGGTAGCCGTAACCGAACCGTTTCGGGCCGAACCAGGGCCGTTTGCCGCCGCCGTCGGAGTCCGGGCTGTCGTTGTACATGTTCCTTCTTCCTTAGGTTGCCCGCTTCTGTTCATCGCGTCGCGGGCCGTATGAACAGCCCGGCTACGTTGCCGTCGCTGTCCAGGGTGACGTGGCCGGTCCGGTCGCCAGCCTCGAAGTGCAGCGGTATGTCCACCACTGTGTTCTCGCCGAGCGGGAAGACCAGCGGCTCGCCCATCCGCTCGAAGCTGCCGATCATCGCGATCGTGTGTGCCCAGCCGGCCGCCAGCCTGTCGGCGCTGAGATCCGCGCGCATCCGGTCGGTCAGTTCCTGCCGGGCGTCCTCCCACCGGCCCGCCGCAATCGCAGTGAAGATCGCGATCGCCTTGTCCGCCGCGCCCGGCCGGGCCTCGCGACTCATCGGCGCACCCGTCCGCGGGTCGACCG
>JASIGS010000062.1 GCA_030052355.1 Streptosporangiaceae bacterium
CGCACGAGCTGGCCGAGATCCTGCTCAAGCTGGGATGAGGCAACCAGCCGTGAGCGGAACGGCCCTGGTCCGCGCACCCAGCACCAGGCTGGCGGAAGGCATCGTCACCCACATCAGGCGCACGCCCGTGGACGTCACCCTCGCCTCGACCCAGCACGCCGCGTACGCCGATGCGCTCGGGACCAGCGGCTGGGCGATCGAGCCGGTGCCCACCGCTGAGGAGTGCCCGGACTCGGTCTTCATCGAAGACACGGTGGTGGTTTGCGAGGACCTGGCGGTGCTGGCCCGCCCGGGTGCGCCGGCGCGCCGGGCTGAAGTGGCCGGCGTGGCCAGGATGGTCGAGTCACTGGGGCTCCGCTCTGCCCGGATTGAAGAGCCAGGGACTCTCGACGGCGGCGACGTGCTGCAGGCCGGTCACGCCGTCTACGTCGGGCGGGGCGGGCGGACCAACGGCGAGGGCATCCGCCAGCTGCGGGCGCTGCTGGCTCCGCTGGGCCGTACCGTGATCGCCGTCCCGCTGGGACGCGTGCTGCACCTCAAGTCCGCGGTGACGGCACTGCCCGACGGCACGTTCCTGCTGCTGCCGCAGCTAGTGCCGGCCGGGCTGTTCCCGGCGGTCCGGCCGGTTGAGGAAGAGAGCGGCTGCCATGTCGTGCCGCTCGGCGGGGACCGGGTGCTGATCGCCGCGTCCGCTCCGCGCACGGCCGCGTTCCTGGCCGACATCGGTTTCATCCCCGTCGTCGTCGACATCAGCGAGTTCGAGAAACTCGAAGGTTGCGTCACCTGCCTGAGCGTGCCGCTGCCTGGACGGTAGGGCCGTCGGGGTTACGCCGCCCATATGATCGACGCATGACCTCCGACATCTACCTGCGCTTTCCGCATGTTCACGAAGACCTGCTGACGTTCGTTGCCGAGGATGATGTCTGGCTCGCGCCAGCCGACGGCGGCCGCGCATGGCGGCTGTCCGCCGATGACGCAGTCGCGTCCTGGCCGCGGCTCTCGCGCGGCGGCACCCGGGTCGCCTGGAGCGCGGCACGGGACGGGGCTCCGGAGGTCTACGTGGCCGATGTGACCGGTGGCCGAAGCAGACGGCTGACGCACTGGGGAGACGCCCGCACCAGGGTGGCGGGCTGGACGCCGGACGACGCGATCCTCGCGGTGACCGCGGGCGGCCAGCCGTTCGCGGGCAGGACAGCCGCGCATGCGGTCAGCGCCGACCCGGATGCACCTGGCTCCCGGCTGCTGCCGTTCGGCCAGGTCTCCGACCTGGCCGTGGAGCCGCAGGCAGTGGCGGTGCTGACCGGCGGCTACCAGGAGCCCGCCTGGCGCAAGCGCTACCGGGGCGGCCGGGCCGGCCGGATGTGGCTGCGCACGCCGCCCGCGGACGGCAGCGGCGACGGGGAGTTCCGCCGGGTGCTGACCGGAGTCGACGGTCACTTCGCCAGCCCGATGCTCGTCGGCGGCCGGCTCGCGTTCCTGTCCGACCACGAGGGCACGGGGAACGTCTACTCGGTCGACTTCTCCGGGACCGACCTGCGGCGGCACACCGACCACGACGGCGCTTACGCTCGCCAGGCCAGCACTGACGGCACGCGGATCGTGTACATGTGCCGGGGCGAGCTGTGGGTACTCGACAGCCTCGACACCGCACAGCCGCGGCGTCTGTCGCTCAGCCTCGCCTCGGCCAGCGCGGGCCGGGCACCACGGCTGGTCTCAGCGGACGACCATATCGGCAGCCTGAGCTGCGACGAAACCGGTCAGGCCAGCGTCGTGGAGGTCCGGGGCACGATTCACTGGCTGACGCACAGAGACGGACCGGCTCGCACGCTCGCGGCCGTCCCCGGCGTGCGCGCGCGGCTGCCGCGGGTGCTCGGCAAGGACGGCCTGGCGGTCTGGGTCACCGACGCCGGGGGAGCGCACGCGCTGGAGATCGGCGGCGACTCCGACGGCCGGCCCACGCCGCCGCGACAGCTCGCCGCGGGCGCGGTCGGCATGGTGTCCCAGCTTGCCGCCGCTCCCGACGGGAGCACGGTGGCCGTCGCCGCCAGGGACGGCCACCTGCGACTCGTCGACGTGGCGTCCGGCGCGGTGACCGACCTGGCCAGTTCCGAAGACGGCGAGATCAGCGGACTTGCGTGGTCGCCCGACTCGGCCTGGCTGGCGTGGTCGGAGCCGAGCCTGAACCCGTTGCGCCTGATTCGCGTCGCGCGAGTTGCCGACGGCGATGTGCACGACGTGACCGACGGCCGGTTCATCGACACAGACCCGGCTTTCACCGCCGACGGCAAGTACCTGGCGTTCCTGTCCAAGCGCAGCTTCGATCCTGTCTACGATGCGCATTTCTTCGACTTGTCGTTCCCGCTCGGATCGCGCCCCTACCTGCTGCCGCTGGCGGCGCGGACGCCGTCGCCGTTCGCGCCGCAGTCCGGTGGCCGCCGCATCGGCGATGAGCCAGCGGCCGGCAAGGACAAGGACGCTGCCAACGGCGGCGATAAGAGTGCCGGCCAGGACGGGAAGGGCACCGAGCCGGGAACGGCGGACGCGCCGAAGCCGGCGCCGGTGACGATCGACTTCGACGGCATCGCCGGCCGGGTCGCCGCGGTGCCGGTGCCCGAGTCACGCTACGAGGCGCTGCGTGCGGTCAAGGGCGGCCTGGTCTGGCTGCGCCAGCCGCTGCGCGGAAATCTGGGCCTGGGCGGTGCTCGCGTGCCTGACGAGGCGCCGCGCCCGGTGCTCGAGCGTTTCGACATACGCCGGCAGCGGGTCACGGTGCTGCAGGACGACGTCGACTGGTTCGTCACCAGCGGTGACGGGACCCGGCTCGTGGTCAGCGATCGCCGGCGCCTCACCGTACTGCCCGCAGATCGCAGGGCGGACCCGGACAACCCCGATGACCAGGTCGCCGTGGACAGCAGCAGGGCGAGGTTCCTGGCCGACCCGGTCGAGCTGTGGCGGCACGCCTTCGACGAGGCCGGCCGGGTCATGGCTGAAGACTTCTGGGTAGCGGACATGGCGGAGGTCGACTGGCCAGCCGTGCTCGCCGAGTACCGCCCGCTGGTGGAACTGATGACCAGCCCGAGCGACTTCGCCGACCTGCTCTGGGAGACCTTCGGCGAGCTCGGAACCTCGCACGCGTACGTGACTGCTGCGTCCAACGGCAACGGCTCTGGTGACAGCGCCGTCGGACTTCTTGGCGCCGACTTCGAGCGCGATGCAGACGGCGGCTGGCGGATCGGCCGGGTCATCCCTGGCGAGTCGTCAGACCCGGAGGCCCGCTCGCCGCTCGCGGCCCCCGGTGCGGAGGTGCACGCGGGCGACCGGCTCATCGCCGTCAATGGCCAGCCCGTGGGCCCGGCGGGACCCGGGCCGCTGCTGACGGGCACCGCGGGCAAGCCGGTCGAGCTGACGGTCGCCGACGGTGCCGGAGAACAGCGCCGGGTCGTGGTCACGCCGCTGCGCGCCGAGTACAGGCTCCGCTACCAGGACTGGGTGGCCGGGCGCCGGGCCGAGGTCCGGGAACGAAGCGGCGGTCGCCTCGGCTATCTGCACGTTCCCGACATGATGAGTGGCGGGTGGGCAGACTTCCACCGCGACCTTCGCAGTGAGATGCGGCGGGATGGCCTCATCGTCGACGTGCGCGGCAACCGCGGCGGGCACACCTCAGAGCTGGTGATCGAGAAACTGGCCAGGGAGATCATCGGCTGGGACCTGCCGCGGGGACGCCGCGCGCACAGCTACCCGTCGGATGCGCCGCGCGGTCCGATCGTCGCGCTGAGCGATGAATTCGCCGGCTCGGACGGCGACATCGTCACCGCCGCCATCAAGATCAGGAATCTCGGTCCAGTGGTGGGCGCGCGCACCTGGGGCGGAGTCATCGGCATCACTGCCCCCGACCAGCTGGTCGAGGGCACCCAGATGACGATCCCGAAGTTCTCGTTCTGGTTCGACGATCTTGGCTGGGGCGTGGAGAACTACGGCGTCGATCCGGATGTCGAGGTCCTCATCTCGCCAGACGACTGGGCGGCCGGCCGTGACACCCAGCTGGAGACAGCGATCTCGCTGGCGCTCAGCGCGATCGCGGAGCGTCCTCCGGCCAGTCCGCCCGATCGGTCTGCCCGGCCCTCCAGGCTGCGGCAGCCCCTGCCGCCACGCCGGCAGGTCTAGGTGAAGTCAAAGCACTGGGTTAGGTCGCTCGGCGCCGCGTTGCCGTCCCGCGGCGGGAATGGCGCTCCGTTGGCCTCGTTGTTGGTCGTCGGCGTGCTCGTGTCGAACTCGGTGTTGATCGACGCAAGGGTCGGCAGGCCGAAGACCTTCTCGATGAACTTCAGCACCGAGCTGTGGTCGGAGAAAGTCGTGTCCACGTAGCCCGGCTTCGCGTACGGCGAGACGATGATCATCGGCACCCGGATGCCCGGCCCGTACGCGTCTAGCTGCTGCGGCGCGATGTGGTCGAAGAACCCGCCCGCCTCGTCGTAGGTGATCAGGATCGCCGTGCTCGACCAGGCCGCGGAAGCCTGCACTGCCTGCACGATGGACTCGATCATCTGCATGCCCGTCTGGATGTTCGCGGGCGGATGCTCGTCGTAGGGCGGTTGCTCGGTAATGAACGAGACCTGAGCGAGCGTGTTGTTCGTGCAGTCGGTGAAGAACTGAGCCATCGGCTGGTTCAGTTCGTTGTTCGGACCGCCGGTCGCCCACTTCTCGAACAGCGCAAGGACCGAGTAATTGTCCGGGCAGTAGAAGTTGTAGTTCTTGAAGGTGATGCCGCCGGACGACAAGAGGTCCAGAACGCACGGGTACGTGAGCGTCCCGTT
>JASIGS010000480.1 GCA_030052355.1 Streptosporangiaceae bacterium
TCTCTCCCGCGGGGACGAACCACGGGAGGCATCAGTGTCCGTTTTGACCAAGAATCGTCAGGCTACTGAGCCCACGGGCATCCGCGGCTACGCGACGCAGGCGGCCAACCAGCTCGCGCCGATGGCCAGGAACGCCGTTCCGGTGGCGCAGCAGACGGCAGCGAATGCGGGCGTGACGTTCAAGCAGGGCACCGACACGGTGGTGGCCAGGGCGACGCCGCTGGTCAACGCCGCGAGGTCGTGGGCGGCGCCTCAGCTGGAACAGTCCGCCCGGGCGATCAGCGAGACCATCGCGCCGATGATCGCCGACGCGCTGGTAGCTACTGCCCGCAAGATCGACGTGCCCGAGGAAAAGCCCAAGCGCGGGCCGCGGCTCCTCGCCATGTCCGGCATGCTGGCGCTGGCGGCCAGCGCCGCTGCGGCGGTGATGGCGATCCTGCGCCGCAACGGCGCGCCTGCCTACTCGTCGATCAGTGCCGTCGATGACGGCGGCACCACCATCCGGCCGGATGGCCCGGCCGCTACCCAGCCGGGCTCGGCGACGGCCAGCATGCAGTCCAGTCCCCGCGGCGACGGGAGCAGGCCCGAGGCCGGGTCGGACGGCACGCCCAGGGGCTGACCAGGCACGAATGATCATTTTTTAGGGAACGCCGCCGCCAGGAACCACTGCCGAGAGCGGCGGGACTGACACGGGGCCGGTCCGCAGCGCCATGCGGGCCGGCCCTGTGACACGCGTCATGCTCAGGCCAGGATCGCCGGCACCTGCGGCGCGTGCCGCAGCCGCCTAGCGTGCTGTCATGCCCTGCCTAGCCTGTAACCCATGACCTCCCATACCAGCGCCATGACCGACGGGGCTGACTTCGGGCTCCCGTCGGCGCACTTCCGCAAGCTGTTTTTCTGCGCCGTCATCGCGGTGGTCGTGCTGTCGCCTGCCCGGCACCTGCTTTCCGGGCACATGACCGCCGGGGACTGGTTCCGGCTGGCAGGCGCGGTGGCACTGGCCGTCCTCGGCTGCTGGGTGGTTCTGAGCGCGCCCCCCGCCGGTGCCCTGCGGTGGACCGGCGCGCTGGCGTTCGCCAGCCTCGCGGTGGCCCTGTTTGCGGTCGGCGGGGTCAACTGGGTTGGGCTGCTGGCCGTGGCGGCCGGCCTCGCCGGCCGGTACTACCGCGCGAGGCTGCTCGCCGCGCTCGGCGTCCTGTCCTGCGGCGTCGCCGGGCTGGTGGTAGCCAGCGTGAAGCACTACCCGTTCGGCAGCACGGTGTCCGTCGTGGCCCTGCCCCTGCTGGCCGGGCTGGCCGGATACGTGACGATGGGACGGGTTGACGCGCTCGACGCGCTGCGCCGCACCCGGGCCGAACTCGCCAGGGCGGCAGCCGCCGAGGAGCGCCTGCGGATCGCCAGGGACCTGCATGACCTGCTCGGGCACTCGCTGTCGCTCATCTCGCTCAAGGCCGAGCTGGCCGACCGGGTGCTATCAGCCGATCCCGATCGTGCGGCGAGGGAGATAGCGGAACTCCGTGCCGTGGCGAGGCAGTCGCTGTCCGACGTGCGCGCCGCGATAGCCGGGTACCGGCAGCCGGACCTCGCCGCCGAACTGGCCGCCGCGAGGCAGTTGCTCGATGCCGCGGGCATGTCGAGCAGCATCACGCTGCCTGCCGCCGTCAGCCTCAGCCCGGATGTCGACGCCGCGCTGGCATGGGCGGTGCGCGAGGGGACGACCAACGCCGTCCGGCACTCCCGGGCAACGAACGTGGCCATCACCGTGACCCCCGGCCCGTCTGCCGTCGTGGCCGAGATCAGGGACAACGGTGCAGGGGCCGGGCAGCGGGCAGCCGTGACCGGGGCCGGAGCGGCCGGCTCGGGCCTGACCGGGCTCGCAGAGCGAGTCAGGCAGCTCGGCGGCGAGCTGACTGCCGGCGCCACCGAACCGCACGGGTTCCTGCTGCGGGTCGTGGTCCCGTTGTCGTGCGAGGCGTCATGATGAGCAGGTGACGGTGCGGATCATGATCGCGGAGGATCAGACGATGGTCCGCGAGGCCCTGGTGGCGCTGCTCGAGCTTGAGCCAGACCTGGAGGTGGTCGCGCAAGCAGCGACGGGCGACGAGGCGCTGGCCATGGCGCGCAAGTACCTGCCCGACGTGGCGGTGCTCGACATCGAGATGCCAGGTCCGAGCGGGATCGAGGTGGCCGGTCAGCTCCGGGGCGGCGGCTTCCCAGGGCGGGTGGTCATCGTCACGACGTTCGACCGTCCCGGCTACCTGCGGGCAGCCATGAACGCCGGGGCGAGCGGGTTCCTGCTCAAGGACGCACCGGCCGCCGACCTCGCCGCGGCGATCCGGCAGGTGGCTGCGGGCAAGCGGGTCGTCGATCCGGCGCTCGCCGCGGCGGCGCTGACCGAGGGCGACAGTCCGCTCACCGAAAGGGAGACCGAGGTGCTCGCCGCCGCGGCCGGGCACGATGCGGTCGCGGACATGGCCAGCAGGCTGCACCTGTCACCGGGCACGGTTCGCAACCACCTGTCCGCGGCGATCCAGAAGCTGGGAGCGCGCAACCGGGCCGAGGCAGTGCAGATCGCGCAGCGCAAGGGCTGGATGTGACAGCGATGCTGCTGGACACGGTGGTCAGGACCTCAGCCGCGGTCGCGGCCTCACCGGGCCGGCTCGCCAAGATCGAGACGATCGCCGCCGTGTTGCGCGATGTCCCGGCGGGCGAGATCGGCGTGGCCGTTGCCTTCCTGTCCGGCGAGCTGACGCAGCGCCAGATCGGCATCGGCTATGCCGCGCTGACCGACCTGCTCGGGCCCTACGGCGGCACCGCGCCGGCGGGCGCGCCGCCGCCGGCCCAGGCACCGGTGCTGACGCTGGCCGAGACCGACGCCGTGTTCGGTGCCATCGGCGTGCGAACGGGGCCAGGATCCCAGGCAGAACGGCGACTCCTGCTCGCTCAGTTGTTCGGCCGGGCTACGGTCTCCGAGCGCGAGTTCCTCGTCCGGCTGCTCGCCGGTGACCTGCGCCAGGGGGCGCTCGACGGCGTCATGACGGACGCCATCGCCCGCGCGGCCGGGGTCCCTGCCGCCGCCGTCCGCCGGGCCTACCAGCTCAGTGGCTCGCTCGCCGACGCCGCGACGGCCGCGCTCGCCCCCGCTGACGACCCGGCCGCCGCGTTGCTGGCAGTCTCGCTTCGGGTCGGCAGGCCGGTCCGGCCAATGCTGGCCGCTTCCGCCCCGACGGTCGCGGCGGCGATGGAACGCATCTCGCCCGCCGCCGTCGAGTGGAAGATCGACGGCATCCGCGTCCAGCTGCACAGATCCGACGGTCAGGTGCGGGTGTTCACCCGGACCCTGGACGACATCACCGACCGGGTACCCGAACTCGCGGCCGCTGCCTTGTCGCTGACGGTGTCGGCGGCAGTTCTTGACGGTGAGGCCGTGGCCCTGCATCCGGACGGCCGCCCGCGGCCGTTCCAGGTGACGTCGGGCCGGGCGGCGAGCCAGGCTGAGCCGCCTGCCCCCGGGGCGCCCACGGGCACCCCCGCCCGGGGGCCGCAGGTCCCGCTCGCGCTGTTCCTGTTTGACCTGCTGCACGTGGATGGCACGGACCTGGTTGACGCCCCGGCCGGTGAGCGCTTCGCCCGGCTCGCCGCCGTGGCCCCGGCCGAACTCGTCGTTCCGCGGCTGGTCACGGACGACCCGGCGCAGGCCGGGGAGTTCTTCGCTGAGGCGATCGCCCGCGGGCATGAGGGTGTCGTGGTGAAGTCGCTGACCGCGCCTTACGGTGCCGGCCGTCGCGGCAGTGAATGGATCAAGGTGAAGCCCCGGCACACGCTCGACCTGGTCGTGCTCGCCGCGGAGTGGGGACACGGACGGCGCCGGGGATGGCTATCGAACCTGCACCTCGGCGCCAGGGACCCGGTCTCGGGCGGCACGGTCATGCTCGGCAAGACCTTCAAGGGACTGACCGACGCGATGCTGACCTGGCAGACAAAGGAGCTGCTCGCGCTCGCCGGCGCGGGCGACGAGGCCGCCGAAAGCCAGACGGCCAGCCCGCACGGGGTGGTCCGGGTTCGGCCGGAGCTGGTCGTCGAGGTGGCCTTCGACGGGGTGCAGGCGAGCAGCAGGTACCCGGGCGGGGTGACGCTGAGATTCGCGCGCGTCTTGCGGTACCGGCCGGACAAGAGCGCGGCGGAAGCAGACACCATCGACGCGGTCCGGGCGCTGTGGACGGGGGACGTCGCGTCGTAGCGCGGCGGGCCCTCAGCCGCCGGGCACCCGGCCGAAGCGCTCCCTGGTCAGGATCCACAGCGCCTTGGCGCCGTCACGCCAGGTGAGCTTCTTCCCGGCTTCCCTGGTGCGCGCCTTGTAGCTGATCGAGACCTCGTACGGCCGGTAGCCGCGCCTGAGCAGCTTGCCGGTGAT
The DNA here is from genome assembly GCA_030052355.1 of Streptosporangiaceae bacterium. Next base: position 4,415 of record JASIGS010000480.1, read on the forward strand.
CTCCGCCTCCATGCCGAACCCGGCCGAGCGGATGTCCAGGGACTTGTAGAGCGCCGTCGGCATCAGCTTGAAGCACGTCTCAAGATCGCT